>JAFGVJ010000047.1 GCA_016938055.1 Prolixibacteraceae bacterium | reverse complement strand
TCCCAAAAAACTATCCCCCAAACTAAAACGCCAAACATGAAAAAGACTTGATCTGACTGAAATCAATCATGTTTGTAATTGATTTCTTGAACAAATATAAGTCGTGTTTTGCGTTTGTACAAATTTTTTAACATGAATTTTATCAGATTTTTTTGCTTTATTTCTCTATTTGTGGTTAAAGTGCAGAAATACAAAATGTTACCTGAATAAAAAAATTACATCAAAAACATTGACTTTTAAAATAAATTGTCGTAAGCGTAAACGGGACACATTTAAATGACGGTGTCCACATCGGCAAATACATAAGATTTCTCCTCTGTAATGCCCGGATATACGATTTTACCCTGTACAACATTCAAGCCTTTTTTCAGTGGTTCATATTGCCTACAGGCCTCTTTCCATCCAAGGTTGGCAATTTTAATGGCATAGGGAAGTGTGGCATTGGTCAAAGCAATGGTTGAGGTGCGAGGTACAGCACCGGGCATGTTGGCCACAGAGTAGTGAATCACTTCGTCCACCACAAAAGTTGGATTGTCGTGGGTGGTAGGAACGGTGGTTTCAATGCATCCGCCCTGGTCAATTGCAACATCCACAAGAACAGTCCCGGGTTGCATGGTTTTGAGCATGTCGCGGGTGACCAGATTTGGCGCTTTGGCACCCGGGATAAGGACGGCCCCGATAATCAAATCATGTGTTTGAACCAAATCACGAATATTGAATTCGTTGCTCATCATGGTTTTCACGTTGGCAGGCATGATATCATCGAGGTAACGAAGCCGTTTCAGGTTCACATCCATAATGGTAACATCGGCACCAAGTCCGGCAGCCATTTTTGCAGCTTCCGTTCCGACAATACCCCCTCCGATGACCAGCACTTTTGCGGGAAGTACACCAGGTACTCCACCCAGCAAAACGCCACGGCCACCATAAGTTCTTTCAAGATATTTGGCACCTTGCTGTACCGACATTCGGCCTGCTACTTCCGACATGGGAATCAACAAGGGGAGGGATCCGTCGGGATATTCCACGGTTTCGTAGGCCAGGCAAACCGATTTTGAATCGACCATGGCCCTGGTCAGTTTCTCCGATGAAGCAAAGTGGAAGTATGTGTATAAGATTTGGTTCTCACGGATCAGAGCATACTCCGACTCGATGGGCTCTTTTACTTTGATAATCATTTCTGCCACTTCGTAAACGGCTTCAATGGAAGGCAATATTTTAGCGCCGGCTGTGATGTAAATCTCATCGGGAAAGCCACTCCCTGTTCCGGCACTTGTTTGTACATATACCGTATGGCCATGTTTAACCAATTCTGCTGTTCCTGCAGGGGTCAAAGCCACGCGGTTTTCGTTGTTTTTGATTTCTTTTGGTACTCCAATGATCATAGCTGAAATTTTTATGTGTTTTGGTTCAAAATTAGGTTCAAAGCCACGATCAAAACATGATAAAATCCATCAAAATCAAAGCAAAGCGGGCTTTTACGTGGTATTTTCAAGAGCTGTAATGATAAATGCTGAATTCATAGGAACGATGACAATTGGGTAATTATTTCGTGTTTTTGCAGGGTTTTATTTTTCAATTTGATAGTTATATCTTTACGCGATTTGTTTAAAAACAAGAATTGTATGCCGGAAGTATCAAAACGTGGAGTGCGGATGCCTGAGTCACCAATCCGAAAATTGGTGCCTTACGCCGATCAGGCTAAAGCTAAGGGAATTAAAGTGTACCATTTAAATATTGGTCAACCCGATTTGCCCACCCCACAAATAGCGATTGACGCTATCAGGAACATCGACCGGAAGATTTTGGAATATAGTCCCAGTGAAGGAATCAGATCATATAGAGAGAAACTGGCAAAATATTATCATAAATTTAAAATTGATGTTTCACCTGAAAACATTATTATAACTGCTGGTGGTTCCGAAGCCATTACCTATGCTTTTTTGGCTTGTCTCGATCCGGGCGACGAGATCATTGTTCCTGAGCCATCCTATGCTAATTATACGGCATTCGCCATTGTGGCCGGAGCCATTGTAAAAACCATTCCTTCGAAGATAGAGGAAGGTTTTGCCCTGCCACCCATGGAAAAATTTGAGACCTTGATCACACCCCGTACCAAAGGGATTATGATTTGTAATCCCAATAACCCCACGGGATACTTGTATACACAAAGTGAGATGAATGCCATTAGGGACCTGGTGAAAAAATACGATCTGTATCTATTCTCCGATGAGGTTTATCGTGAGTTTTGTTACACCGGTGCACCCTACATTTCGGCCTTTCATCTGGAAGGCATTGAGGAAAACGTGATTTTAGTCGATTCCGTTTCGAAACGCTACAGTGAGTGTGGCTTGCGCATTGGTGCCCTGATTACCAAAAATAAAACCGTGTACCACAATGTTCTTAAATTTTGTCAGGCACGTTTAAGTCCGCCCTTGATCGGGCAAATTGCCGCTGAAGCTTCGCTGGATACCCCCGATGCTTATATGCTGGAGGTTTACAATGAATATGTTGAAAGACGAAAATTCCTGATTGACGGACTCAACCGTATCAATGGAGTTTATTCTCCCATTCCCATGGGTGCTTTCTATACCGTGGCCCGCTTACCGGTTGATGATTCCGACAAGTTTTGTCAATGGTTGTTGAGTGATTTTAGTTACGAGAACCAAACCATTTTCATGTCGCCGGCTACAGGGTTTTATACCACACCAGGCTTAGGATTGAATGAAGTACGGATTGCTTATGTGTTGAAAAAGGAAGATCTGGCTATTTCATTAAAAATTTTGGAAGAAGCACTAAAGATTTATCCCGGAAGGGTGGATGCATAAAAAAAGCCTCGCCGGTGGCGAAGCTTTTCGAATGAACATTTGCGATATGTTTTCTTTAGTTAACCTCTAATTGAGCAGGTGTTTGTAATTTTCATTCAACAAGAAAGGAACAAAACCTGCGATGTAGCTGAGTGCTTTTTCTTCATCAAGTTTTACTGCCGAAAGACTTGCTTGTTTCGACAATTCATTGGCATTGATCACATTGTCGGTGAAAATTGGGTCAATTGTGCTTTGGCTGGCTTTGATGCTGCGTGCACCAAATCCTTTCTCAGTATTCACATAACGGACTTCAAAGAATTTGTTCCGTACAATGTATTCTTCTCCTTTTTTAGTATTCAGCTTTATGACTTCAACCCCTTTTTCAGGCGCATTGTATTCAATGGTCCAGCTGGTTTCTTCATTGGCGCTGATGGTAAAACGTTCGGTTTCCTTTACAATACTTTTTGCAGTGGCAACATTGACCATTAAAACAGTCAGCATTACAATGATGGATAATACACGTTTCATAGCTTCTACTTTTTTATGTTATTTGTGTTGTTTGATACTGCAAATTAAGAGCTGTTCTAAAACATAAAAGATGATGGAAGTTGT
>JAFGVJ010000046.1 GCA_016938055.1 Prolixibacteraceae bacterium | reverse complement strand
TGTCGTGGATTTTCTTCCCTTTGGCCAGCCCGATTTCCATCTTGGCCAACCCGCGGTCGTTCATAAACATGCGCAGCGGGATAATCGTCAAGCCGCTTTCTTTTATTTTTTTCTGAAGTTTGTCCAGTTCCTTTTTGGTGAGCAGTAATTTGCGGTCGCGCCGGGCTTCGTGGTTGTTGATGTTCCCGAAATCGTATTCCGAAATATTCATGTTCACCACGTACAGCTCGTCTTTGGTGAACCGGCAATAGGCTTCCACAATGCTGGCCTTGCTGTTACGGATCGATTTAATTTCGGTGCCCACCAGCTGAATGCCAGCCACAAATTTCTCCAGTATTTCGTATTCGAAATAGGCCCGTTTGTTTTTGATGTTGATTTGTGTGGGTTTATGCGCCATAAGGGAAAATTGCCAGTAAAAGTTTCCAACTGATGATATTGACCATGCCGAAAATCAGGATGATCAGCAAGATAGACAGGATAATGAACCTTGACCGGTTTTCAGCGGGCAAGCCCAGACATTGTTGTGCCCCCAACACAAACAGGTAAAAACCATACAAGCCGATGATGCTGAGCACGTACAGACCCGGAAACAATCCGGTGATGAATGATGCCAGCAAAAAAGGCAGAAGGGAATAGGCCAACACGTGGCGAACAGCTTTTTTGTCGTGGCTGCCGCCATAGTTGATCAGCAAGGTGGCCAGCACCGGCACGGCAATCCAATATTGTATCAGGTAGCTGATGATTTCCCGAAGCCCCTTCATGGTAGCGTACGATAGCAGGAACTGGGCTTTGCCGATTATTTCACCCAGAAAGACGGCCACACCCACGGCGATGACCAGCGGGGCATAAAAACGGATGACGATATTTCCGGTAAACGGCGCTTCGCTTTTTTGTTGCCAGAATTTTTTGGGTTCGAGAAGGAGCTGCCGGCTTTCGGTGAAAAGCCAGGTGTATCGTTGTTTTAAATCCATATCGCTTACATTTGCGGTACAAAAATACATTATTTTGTAAAACCTTATCAAGAATGACCATGCAAGAGGGAAAATATCAGCTGCTCGCCATCGTTGGGCCAACTGCTTCGGGTAAAACAACCGTGGCTGCTCACGCAGCTCAAATGCTCAACGGCGAGGTAATTTCGGCCGACTCGCGCCAGGTGTACCGGGGAATGGACTTGGGAACGGGCAAGGATTACGCCGACTACGAAATTGACGGGCATAGCATCCCGTATCACCTGATTGACATTGTGGATGCAGGCTACGAATACAATGTATTTGAATATCAGCATGATTTTTTGAAAGTGTATGCCGATGTGACCGGACGGGGCAAGTTTCCGGTGTTGTGCGGGGGTAGTGGTTTGTATCTCGAAGCGGTTCTGAAAAATTACAAACTGGTACAGGTTCCCCACAACGAAGAGTTAAGGCGACAATTGCAGGATAAAAGTCTGGATGAGTTAACCGAAGTCCTGAAAACCTACAAATCCGATCTGCACAACATCACCGACATCGAAAACAAAAAGCGGGCGCTGCGAGCCATCGAAATTGAAGACTATCTAATGTCGCATCCTGAAATCGATACGCACATGCCCGAAATGAAAAGTTTGGTGGTTGGGGTGAAGTTTGACAGGCTGAGCCGTCGTCGCCGCATTTCTGAACGTCTAAAGCAACGACTGGACGAAGGTATGCTGGCCGAGGTGCAAGCATTGCTCGACAAGGGGTTGAGTCCGGAACAACTAACTTATTACGGGCTGGAGTATAAGTACCTGACCCAGCATTTAACAGGGGAGCTGACTTACGATGAAATGTTTTCGGGCCTGGAAACAGCCATCCACCAGTTTGCCAAACGGCAGATGACCTGGTTTCGGCGCATGGAACGCCAGGGTACCCAAATTCATTGGCTGGACGGCTATATGCCACTGGCCGAAAAACTCGAACGGATCAAATTCTGGCTGGAACACTGATGTTCCAAAAAAGAAGGTGATCCGTTCCCGCCAAAAAAATAATAAACCTTTGTTATCCTTTTCCAATGCTTTTTAATTCAAAACCGATTGAAGTAATTTCTTTCCGATTCAGGATGTTCCGTCCATCAAAAATGAATGCCGGCTTAAGCATATTGTCATAAATCTGCTGCCAATCGTAGCCTTTAAATTCATCCCATTCGGTAAGGATGGCGGTGGCATGGGCATTTTTCAGGGCTTCGTAAGGTGAATCATGTACCGTCACTAAACTGCGGATTTCAACAGCGCTCAAGGCGCTAAATTGAGATGCCATGGATGGATTATCGTTGCGGCGGTGTTTTTGAAGGTATTCCAGGTCGCCATAAATTTGTTCCGCAGTTACCTTGGGGTCGTACACATGAATTTCGGCCCGGTCCTGCAGCAATTCGTCGGCTACATAAATGGCAGCCGATTCGCGGGTATCATTCGTATCTTTTTTGAAGGCCCAGCCCAGGAAGGCAATCTTCTTGCCCGATACGGTGTTGAACAGCGTATCAATAATTTGTTTGGCGAACCGGTGTTTCTGGTAATCGTTCAGCTTGACCACCTGTTCCCAGTAGTCAGCCACTTCGGGAAGGTTAAAATGGCGGCACAAATAGACCAGGTTGAGAATGTCTTTTTGGAAGCAGCTCCCTCCAAAACCCACCGACGACTTCAGAAATTTTGGCCCGATGCGGGAATCCATTCCAATTGCATGGGCAACCTCGTCCACATCGGCTCCGGTGCGTTCGCAAAGGGCAGAGATGGCATTGATAGAAGAGATGCGTTGCGCCAAGAAG
>JAFGVJ010000306.1 GCA_016938055.1 Prolixibacteraceae bacterium | reverse complement strand
TTTTGGAATGATTGAAAACAAAAAAGCTCCAACGTACTGTTGAAGCTTTTTGTGACTCAGCTGGGGCTCGAACCCAGGACCCCATCCTTAAAAGGGATGTGCTCTACCAGCTGAGCTACTGAGTCAATATGTCTTGTTCCCTTAAAGGCGGTGCAAAAATAAATGAATTTTCATTCGTACCAAATATTTTCCCCTTCTTTTTTATCAAATCATTGTCCTTTATTCCTAACATTTTTAAATAGAAACACTTAAAAATGCTTTTTTTTCTGAGCTTTCTTCCTTCGCTTTTTGAATGATGGCAATCACTTCAAGGTATTCTGGTGTTTCTTGAATTAAAAGGTGGCTGATACCTTCAGGTTAACCGTGATGCCAGTGAGCCGGTTAGGGATCGCATGGTAATTGTTGTAAATGTCGGCTACAAAGAAATACGATGCCACATTGTCGATGTCCATGATGTTGAAAAGTTCCAGACTCACACTGCAATCCTCCATCTGGTCGAGGAAGGCAAGTTTGGTGAGGTTTTTCCCATTACTGACCAGCGAACGTAAGAATCCTATGTCGACCCGCTTGTATGATTCAATCCGGGCTGTTTGGGTATAACGCTCACTGCGGGGCATGCCAAAGGGAGCACCCGTGATAAAATGCCCTGTAAGGTGCATTTGGTAATGGGGTAAGCCTGGCAGATAATCCTGGAAATACATGCTGAATTTGAAACGCTGATCGGTGGGACGGGGAATGTAGCCGGGAAAAATTTTTCGACTTTCGACCGCCAAATCATTTTCGGTAATCCCCGGGAATATACGCTCTCCATCGCTGTTGTATCGGGCAAAGTAATAATCACCTTCAATGTCTTCGGCTGTTTTCATCAGCGACATGCTGATCCACGATTGCGTGCCACTCACAAATTCACCGTTCACCTTAAAGTCGAGTCCATAGGCATAACCTTTCGAAATTTGGTCCGAAAGGTAGCGCAGCCTTACATTTTCAATCTGGTAAGGAATCAGGTTCGTCATGTGTTTATAGTAAGCTTCGGTTGATAAGCGAAAAGGCCGGTCCCAGCTTACAAAGGAATAATCTATCCCCAACACAGCCTGAACCGAACGTGGCGTTTGAATATTGGGATTGACTTCGCCTTCCAGATTTTTCAACTCGCGGTAAAATGGAGGTTGATGATACCAACCAAACGATAGACGGGTCACCACATCACGCTCGATACCCGAATTCAGCGATGCTGAAAAACGCGGACTGACTGTCAGATGTTGATTGTAAGTCCAGTAATGTCCGCGGATACCCCCGGTGAACATGAGTTCTCCCAGGCCGGTGGGGAAAGTGTAAGAATTTTGAACGAAGGCTGTATAACGCTGTTCATTGAACTGGTGTTTGTTCTTCAAGCGGTAGTAGATATCGACCGATTGTTCGGAATGGGGGAGGGAATAGCCGGCTGAATCACGGTATTCCCACTCGTTCATTGCATCGCTGATGATTTCGTTTTTGGCGTTGATTCCCCATTGCAGGAAGTAATGATCACTTTTGTAAGCCCCACGGTGATCGATGGCCGCCACCTGCGCATCGAAATAGTTTCGTCCGTGTTCGTGATAAAAACCAACACCAATGTTCATCGATGTGTCGTCCTGTTCCGATGAGCCTTCATTTTGGACTTCGTGTATTCGATAATAACCAATGATGTCGAAGGTTTCCTGTTCGCGGGTATCGAAAGCCGAGGCAGTCATTTTCAGGTAAAATTGTCGGGTTGGTTCCCATTTCAGTGAAAAAGCTCCGGTAAATGTTTTGTAGCGGTCAATTTCCTGCCCTTCGTAATAAATGGTGAGCATGCGCTGATTGTTGAAAATGCCGGTACGGGTTTCACGGGTTTCAGGAATGAACTGGTAACGGTTGGACGAAGCAGTTCCCAAAAACGACAGCTCGAGATCTTCTTTTAACTGATAGGTAAAATAACCCTGGAAATCGAGAAATGAAGGGTTGTAGGTGCCCTTGTTTTCCAACGATGCCATTAAATACCGGAAGGTCTTGTAACGGGCGCCCATGTTGTAGGTGAACTTTCTGTTTTCTGAAATATTCTCCACCTGGGCTTTTCCGCCCAGAAATCCGGCCGAGGCCGTTGCCCTGAAAACTGTAGGCCGATGGTATTTGATATCGAGTACCGATGACATCTTGTCGCCGTATTTGGCATCGAAGCCTCCTGCCGAAAACTCAATGGACGAAACCATGTCGGAATTCACAAAGCTTAGCCCTTCCTGTTCTCCGGCACGGATCAGATAAGGACGGTAAACTTCAATTTCGTTCACATACACCAGGTTTTCGTCAAAGCTTCCCCCGCGTACTGAATATTGGTTACTCAACTCGTTGCCAGAGGTAACACCCGGCAATGTTTTCAAGATTCCTTCCACGCTGCCTATACCCACGTCGGGCAGGTTCTCGATGGCTTTAGGGTTGATACGGACAATGTTTCCACTGGTTTGAGCACGATCGGTGATGATCACTTCGCCCAGCTCTTCGTTTTTGGCCGATAATACCACATCCTGCTTCACCATTTCGTTTTCCTGAAGCTGAAAGCTCACTTCAAACAGCTGATAGCCCAGCGAAGAAAAACCGACCACAATTTCACGGCCCGAGGGAATTCTTAGCAGGTATTCTCCTTTGCGGTTGGTGCTGGTGCCAAAAGGATAATTTTTGAGTGCCACATTGACCATTTCAACAGGCTGTCCCTTTTCGTCGGTGACCACACCATAAATGGTCGCGTTGCTGCTTTGAGCTTTCAGCTGGTAGGCAAAGCCAATCAGCATCAAAATGATGAGGATGATGGATCTTTTTTTCATGCGAATGCAAAAATAATAATTCATTCCGATCTGCGGCCATTTACTCATCGGGGAATCAACAGAAAGCCCGGAGATCAAATGCTCAGCTTTTTTCTGTAAACGTTTTGATAACTTGAAAATTGTAATCGGAAGAAGCAGATGCATATTTTTGTTAAAAACCTTTAATTTTCAGTTGGATAGTATGAAAAATTCATGTGATCATCCATGCTAAATCGAAGAGATTTTTATCTTTGCACGCACATTTTTTGAAGTATGGTTATTCAATTGTTGTTAAAGGGTTTGTTGATGGGCCTGTTGGTGTCCTTGCCTTTGGGTCCGCTGGGCATTCTGATCGTACAACGAACAGCCAATCGCGATTTTCGTTCAGGATTTTATACTGCCATGGGCGTTGCCACCGCCGATACCCTTTGGGCGGTATTGGCTGGTTTCAGCGTGGCTTTCTTAATCAGCTTTCTGCGTGAACATCAGCTGATTATTCAGGTGCTTGGGGCCTTGGTTTTATTCCTGCTGGGTTTATACATTTTCAGGTCACATCCTATTCAGGCCCTGCGCAAATTTAAACGAAAGGGATCAAGTCCTCTTCAGTGTTATGTTTCAGCCCTGGTGCTTACCATGTCGAACCCCCTGATCATTGTTGCTTACATTGCCGTTTTTGCCAGCGCCAACCTGGTTTTTGATATTCATCATCTTTTGCCGCCCCTGGCTTTTTCATTTGGGTTTTTTCTGGGAGCCATGAGCTGGTGGAGCATTATCATTACCAGCATCAATTTTTTACGTCACCATTTTAACCTGCGCATTTTGTGGTGGTTCAACAAAGTATCGGGTGCACTCATCATGACTTTTATATTGATCACCACCATTGTTGTGATGATCAAGGGAAATCCAGTGTTTTAAGCTCTCTCTTGCCAATGGGAGCTATTCCTTTTGATTGAAATGACCTGCATGTGTAAGGATATCTGACGAAGTTGTATTATTTTAGGCCGTTTCAAGCCCTGGCTTGCATCGTAACTTTTACATCATGCTGAAAACATACTTCTTTTTATCATTGGTCTTCCTGTTGTCATCGGGGGTAAAATCCCAACTCGTCATCAATGAAGCTTCGAATCGTAACTACACACAACTGCTTGACGAAGATGGAGAAACCAACGACTGGATCGAATTGTACAACAACGGTTCATCAGCGATCAGCCTCGATGAGTGGACCTTGAGCGACAGCCAATCAAATTTGGTGAAATGGTCCTTTGGAGCCTCTGAAATTGAAGCAGGAGCCTATCTGATCGTTCATGCCTCGGGGAAGAACCGTACACAGCAAGCGGCATTCTTACAATGGCAAAGCGTTGTTTTAGCCGATGACAATTTCCGTTACCTGATTCCTTCGGCATCAACATCGGATTCATGGATGCAAATCGATTATAACGATCAAAACTGGGCGCAGGGAAAAGGTGGCTTCGGGTATGGCGATGGCGATGATCAAACAGAGGTACCGCAAACAACAACGGTACTGTATTTGAGGAAAACTTTCAGCATTGATCAAAAAGCGCAAATACATTCCGGCAAGTTATTCATGGATTACGACGATGGGTTTGTTGCCTGGCTGAATGGTGTTGAGATTGCCCGTTCAAATGCTTCGGGTCAGCCACAATGGAACAGCAACGCCACGCAAAACCACGAAGCAGTGATTTATTCCGGTGGAATTCCGGAGGCTTTTGAAATTGATGATCAGTTATTGCAGGAACTGATCATCGAAGGCGAAAATGTACTGGCCATTGCCGCCCTGAATGTGAATAATACCTCGTCGGATTTCACTATCAAGCCCTGGCTCTTGTTTGGCATGAAAGAAGCCAACAATCAGTTCAGGCCTTTGCCTTCGTGGTTTAAGCAACCTGTTCCCGGCGGATTGCATGCCAATTTTAAACTCTCGAACGAGGGAGAAAACATCTTCCTCTCGTATCAGGGCGAACTTCGCGACAGTTTTCGGGTGGAAAGAACCCAGGTAAACCATTCCACCGGACGAATAACAGATGGTGGCACCATGATTGGTTTGTTTGCTGTGTCTACGCCAGGAAGCAGCAATCGGGCATCAGTCGGATATGAATTGGGCTATGCCGATGCACCCCGGATGAACATTCCTGCCGGATTTTATACTTCAAGTGTTACTGTGGGCTTAGCTTCACCGGAGCCCGATGCCGTGATCCGTTATACGCTTGATGGCAGTGAACCCAATGGATCTTCGGCACTTTTCACTTCCGATATCCGTATACCAAGTACCAAAAGCCTGAGAGCCCGTTGTGAGGTGCCCGGAAAATTGCCTTCAGAAATTGCAACATCCACTTATTTCATCAACGATGCGTATTCCATTCCGGTGTTATCAGTGAATGCCAGTCATGCCGATGTATTTGGGCCGGAGGGTATTTTTACTCGCTGGGAGCAAACGTTCGATGTTCCTTCGTATGTTGAATACTTTGAAAAAGATCAGCAGCTGGTTTTTCGTCAAATGGCAGGCATGCAGGTAGATGGTGGTGCCGGTGGAAGCCGTTCGTTGCCCCAGCATTCGTTTAGGATAGAGCCCGGTAACGGTGCACTGGGCAATGGTGATGTAAAACACAAGCTGATGCACCGCAGGCCTAACCGCGACAATTACCCTTCGTTTTACATCAGGAACGGCAGCAACCAACATCTGAAGTTGTTTTACAAGGACGGATTGCAGGTGACCGCACTGGGACGCAATACCTATACTTATTACTCAGCCTATCATCCACTGGCGGTGTATATCAACGGTAACTTCTTTGGAATTTATGAATTCAGGGAGAAAATCAACGATGATTACCTGGTAGATAATTACGGAATGGACATTGATTCGCTTGATTTTTTGGGTGTCAGTTATTTTAAAGGGCAGCAGCTGGAAGCCTTGCGTGGTTCCATTGAACCATTCCTGAACGATTACCAGCATTTCATTCAACTCAATCCCTTGTCAAACAATTTTATGGAGACGGTTGAAGGTTTTCTCGATATTCAGAGTTATACCGATTACATCATTGCAGAATCGTGGGTGGGTAACAACGACTGGCCTTATAACAACATCAAATTGTTTCGTTGTAAAAGTACCGGTTTCAAATGGCGCTGGGCCATCAACGACCTGGAATGGGCGCTAAACCCCAATGGATGGACTCAATCATCTTTCGATCATATTCAATACATGAACAACCAGTCAACCGGAAATTATTATACAGCCTTCTGGTTCAACATGATGAAAAACCCCGATTACAAGGCTTATTTTGTGAACCGGTTTGCCGATTTGATGAATACCAACTATCATTTTTCTCAAATCGGACCGCTTGAAAATGAGTTTTACAACGAGGTGTTTCCCGAAATGGAGCATCAGTACCGCAGGTGGGGGAGCAGTAATATCAACAGCCAGCTGACCAACTTCAGTAATTTTCATCAAACTTTCCGAGACGAATTGAGCAAACGCAGCGATTTTGTGCGTACACACCTGATCAATCATTTCAATTTGAGGCGAACGGTCAAGGTGGTCCTCGACGTGGATCCGCCCGAAGCTGGTTCCATTCAGATCAGTACAATTGTTCCAACTCAGTATCCATGGGAAGGGATTTATTTTCAGCGGGTCGAAATAGCCGTGACTGCCCTGCCCAACCTGGGTTATACTTTCGATCACTGGGATGGCAATGAGTTCATCGATGATGTATTGGAGGCCAGTGCCTCCGGGATTTTCAATACTGATAACATCGCTTTCAAAGCCCATTTCCGAGCTGTAGATGAGATCGATGCCGGTATCGTGATCAGTGAAATCAACTACAAACAGGGGACTGAACTGGAAAGCCCCGACTGGTTGGAGATCAGTAACTTCAGTAGTGATGAAATCAATCTTAAAGACTGGTATTTCAGGGACGCTGATACCTCACGTCAGTTTGTTTTTGAACGCGATTATTTGTTGCGTCCCAACGAACGAATGATCATCAGTAATAATTTTTCACGGTTTCTTGGTTTGTATCCCAATATTCCGGCTTACCTGGGTGAATTTAACTTTGGCTTGGGAACTCCTTCGGATGAAATTCACTTGTTCAACCCCAATGATGAATTGGTTTTTTCTGTTGCCTATTCCGATTTGTACCCATGGCCGCTCAGTGAAGATCATGCAGGACGTACACTCGAATTGCGCAATCCGGGCGGGAATGTCAGTGAGCCTTTGGCATGGATGCGGGGTTGTATAGGCGGATCGCCGGGTAGTGCGTTCCAACTGTGCAACGAGCAAAGTGTTTCAGTAACTGAACCAGCCCCTGTTGCTGATCTTCAATTACAAGTTTATCCCAATCCGGCAAGTGATGTCATCAGGGTAGCATTCAGGCTCGATGATGACGTCAGTTTTTGCACCATCTCGTTGTACGATCTTTCAGGCAATCAATTGAAGAGCATCAATGCAGGAAACCTCCAAAGCGGCCATCACCGCTACAGCCTGTCATTCAATGACATTGCTCCACAGATATTGTTGCTGAAAATGAACACCAATCGTGGTGCCCAGCAGGTGAAGGTGATCAAATTGAACCAGTGAAAACTGTTCAGATGATTTTCAGGCTTTCTTTCTGTACCCATCCCTGATTGCCGTCTTCCAGCTTTATTTCGAGCCAGGCATTGTGGTTTTTCAGGATCTCGACTTTCAAGCCTTCGTGGATAACAAACAAATCAACACTATTGCTGTTGGGCGATGCCTTCACTGTTACCGATGGTGAAAAGATAATGGCATGCAGCTGGTGTTTTTCTTTGTAACGCTGTTTTGCGGCAATTGAGAAACTCGAAGCCGATAAGAACAGTAAAACAATGCCCAGGCCAAATGCCCACTTTTTGAGGGCAGGTGTCAGTAACATCACATAGCCCAGTGCGAACACCAGGGTCATGATGAAACAGATCATGCTTAAAATGGCCCATTGGTCAATGGTCATCAAACTGGCGATATTTTGGCCCCATTTGATAAAAAACGGTCTTGGTAATGCTTCAATTTTGTCCACCACAAACTGGTTGGCCAGATCGAGGTTAAATTGGAGGTCTTCATCGAAAGGTGCCAGTTTTTTGGCCCTTTCATAATTGAGCAGGGCATTCACCAGTTCGTTGTTTTTATAATAGGCATTTCCCAGGTTATAATAAAGAGCGGCCGATTCGTAGCCATTGGCCAGTACATACTCATAGGCGTTGATGGCCTGTGTGATTTGGTTGGCTGCGTAATAATCGTTGGCAGCTTTGAGGGAATCCACAGGTTGTGCAGCTACCGTATAAACTGCTATGCTTAGGATGATGCTTGCAATGAATCGCTTCATGGTTTTCATTATTTGCGGATTTGTTTTTCAAAATGACCTATCAGGTTCGCGGCATTTTTATACAATGCATCGATGGATTCGTGAACGGCCGATGGGGCAAACCTGGCCATTTCGCAAGTGTCAATCAATTGAATAAATGCATCGATGGTTTCTTCACCTACGCTGTATTTTCGCAGGGTAACACGCGCGTTTTCACGGCTGAGTTCCGAAAGTGGCAACATGAGTTTGTTGCTCAGATAACCCCACAGGGCTTTTATCAGTGCATCGAAGAAGGCTTCCTTCTGGTTGTTTTTCACGCAAAGGGCAGCAGCTTTCAGGTATTTCCGGGCCATTTTACTGGCCGTTTTGTTGCGCATCAATTCCAGGTTGGCATTGTCGCGAATGCGTTTCTGCTGCAAAAGCAGGAACATGATGAAAGCCATCAGCGAGAGCACATAAGCACCGTAAAAGGGGAGGCTTCCATAAAAGGAATGCCCTGCCGGTTGGAGTTTCAGTGCATCCTGCTTGATGTAACGGATGTCCTTTCCAATGTACTTCAGGTCTTCTTTCGACATGGAACTCATCACCGTGGTATTCTGATCGTCGGCACCTTTGGCCACTTCAATTTCAAAGGAGCGGGTGCTGAGCGTTTTATAGGTCTTATCGGCTGAGTCGAAGTACACAAACTGTCGGGCCGGAATGGTATATTTCCCGGCAAACCGGGGAATGAATACCTGTTCAAAGCTTGTTGTGCCCACAATGCCTGCTTCCGTTGCCTTGTTGTTGTAGGATGTTTTGGGATCGTACACTTCAAAATCGGCAGGGAAATCGAATTTGAGCGGATTGATGTGTTTGAGGTTCCCGTTTCCTTCAATTTTCACTTTGAGGGTGATGGCTTCGTTGGCCGTGATGCTGGTTTTGTCAATTTCGGACGATAAGGTGAAACGGCCAACCGCTCCGCCAAAGCCTGCCGGAGCTGGTGGCAAATCTCTTACAATGATTGGGATCCGGTCTGACTTCACACTGGTACGCATCGTTTGTACCGATCCGAAAAAGTCGTCAAAAACACTTTGGGAACGTACCCGCTGCTGAACATCGAAAACCATTTCGGCAGGCTCAATCACCAGGGTTCCGGTTTGCTGCGGAATCAGTATCTTCTTCTGGAGCGTATAAACATTGTAAATGATGCCGTTGATGGCTTCCTGCTTCCGGGTTTGATCTGCTTGTGGTATTTCGATGTCCTGGGTCCAGAATCCTTCAAACGAAGGCAAGGTCTGATCAACAATTGACAGGTTTACCCGGCTGTACAATTTGAAGGTGGTTAAGATCATTTCACCTTTGAGAACACTGGTTTTGTTGGTTTCGAAACGGATGAACAGGTTGTCGCGGGTGTTGAAGCTGCCCGATGATTGCTGTTGCTGAGTGCTGCCGGTAGCAGGATCGGCCTGGGGTTTTCTGCCCTGGATCACCTGAATGCTTAAGGGATTGCTCTGGTAAATTTTTCGTTTTACTTCGATACTGGCAGGAGATAAACTAAAGGTCCCTTCGGTTTTTGACTTTAAAATATAGGTGTAGGTATAATTTACCGATTGTGACATTTTCCCGTTGATGCTTTGGAAACTGCGACTGGATGAGACACTTGGCCCCATGAGCAGGTCAAAATTTTCCAAATCGGGTAAACGCAGGTTTTCACCCTGAGCATTGACCATGATGGTGAGGCTGAACTGGTCGCCTATACTCACGATGCCCGGGGCCGACATGCTCACTTCCACTTCGTCGGCAGCCAGATGAAGGCTGAAAAGCAAGAATAGAAGTCCTGATAACTTTTTTAACATCTTCATGGTTTCGGTCTTGTAAATAAACATTCAACCTTTTTTTTGATCACTATTGGGAACAGCATTACCAGTCAATTTCAGGTTTCGATGATTTGGCTTTTTCAGCTTTGGCTTTTTTTACCTTTTCCTGGGTCTGGCGTTCGTCGTTTTCGAGAGCCTTCAGCATTTGTTCCGCGTTTTGTCTCGAAATTTTGGGCTGCTGTTGTTGCTGCTGCTGCTGATCCTTGTTTTGATCTTTATTTTGGTTCTGATCCTGGTTCTCCTGCTGATCTTTGTTTTGATCCTGATTTTGATCCTGATCCTGATTTTGGTCCTGGTTCTGATCCTGATTTTGCTGCTGCTGCTGCTGTTGTTGCTCCTTCATCTTGCGGGCAAACTCCAGGTTGTATTTGGCTTCCATGTCGGAAGGATTGTTGCGCAGCGCATTTTTAAAGGCTTCGATACTTTCATCAAATTTTTGCTGGCCAAGTAAGGCATCCCCGTAATTGTAGTAAGCCAAGGCTTTTTCTTCCTTATTTGCTGCCAGTTCAATGGCTTCTTCAAACTGGATAGCAGCTTCGGGCATCATGCCTTGTTTAAATTGTGCATTTCCAATGTTGTAGGAAGCTTTAAAATCATCGGGACGCTTTTCCTGTGCCATGCGGTATTGCTCTTCGGCCTTTACAAAACTCAGTGAATCAATGCCAGTTGAATCACTTTGTTCAACAGCTGTTTCATAGTATTTGTTCCCCTGGCGGATGTACTTTCTTTCTTTTTGCCCGTAAGTCATCGATACAAGCACGAAAAGTAAGCCAAGCAGGATAATATATCGTTTCATGTTCATTGGTTTTTAATTGTTTGTTTTTGATTGTTTAAACAAACGGATGTGCTTCAGGTACTTGTTCTTTCTTTCCATCAGCAAAAATTCCAGTAAGAGTAAAAGCAAAGCCAGCCCAATGAAATAGTAAAACTGGTCGTTGTAATCGGAATACACCCTCGACTCCAGTTCTGTTTTCTGCATGCTGTCGATTTCATCGAAAATGGCGCTGATGCCTACTTCGGTATTGTTGGCCCTCACGTATTTTCCTCCTCCGGCTGCTGCTACTTCCTGCAAGGTTTTTTCATCAAGTTTGGTCACCACAACCTCGCCGTTTTTATCGCGGCGAAAATCTTTTTGCCCGCTGGCGTTGATCATTGGAATGGGGCCACCCTGTGGCAAACCCATACCGATGGTGTGTACCACAATGCCTTCTTCTTTGGCCATCGAAGCCATCTCAACGGGATTGTCTTCGTGGTTTTCTCCATCGGTAATGATGATGATAGCCTTGCTGCTCTCTGTTTCAGGGGTGAATGATTTCATCCCCAGGTCAATGGCAGCACCAATGGCTGTTCCTTGTACCGGAACAATGGAGGTATTGATGGACGATAAAAACAATTTGGCTGAAGTATAATCAGTGGTAATGGGCAACTGCGTGTAGGCATCGCCGGCAAATACAATCAAGCCCAGTTGATCGTTCGAAAGTCGTTCCGTGAGCCGTGCAATGGCCCTTTTGGCCCTTTCGAGACGGTTGGGTTGAATGTCTTCGGCCATCATGCTGTTGGAAACATCCAAGGCAATGATAATTTCCACACCCTGGCGTTTGATCTTTTGCAGCTTAGCACCAAATTGCGGTCTGGCCAACCCAACAATCAGGGAAGCCAGTGCCAGCATGAGCATGGTGAATTTCCATGCCTGACGCGTGGTGGAGACGTTGGGCATGAGTGGTTCCAGCAATTCGGGGTTACCAAATTCGCGGATTGCCCGCTTTCTTTTGTAATAGAAAACCAGGTACAATGCGATGAGCACCGGAATCAAAGCCAGTGCGATCAAATATTCCGGATCACCAAATCTGAACATTTCCATTTTTTCTCTTTCTTCTGTTCGTTTACATCAATGTTTAAGGAATGTTTCGCAGTACTGAAACTTTGAGCAGCGCCCCAGCAACAATCAGCAACAAAGCTGCCAGTGCATAAGGTTGAAACTCCTCCTGTTTCTTACTGAATTCCTTGACTTCTATCTTTGATTTCTCCAGTGAATCAATTTCCTCATAAATGCTTTTCAGTTTGTCGTTGTCGGTAGCCCTGAAGTACTTACCATCGGTAGTGTTGGCAATGCTTTGCAAGGCCTCCTCGTCGATCTTCACCTGAACCTGCTGTATGCGTGTGCCAAATGGCGTTTGCACTGGGTAGGGTGCTGTTCCTATGGTTCCCACGCCAATGGTATACACCCTAATGCCAAAGGTTTTGGCAATTTCGGCAGCCGTCAGTGGGGGGATTTCTCCCCGGTTATTCTCGCCGTCGGTGAGGAGAATGATCACACGGCTGATAGCATCACTTTCTTTTAACCTCGAAACCGCGGTAGCCAGTCCGTTCCCAATGGCAGTGCCATCTTCAAGCATTCCGGTTTGTGTTTCTCTGAGCAGGTTGTTCACCACAGCATGATCGGTGGTCAGCGGACATTGGGTGAACGATTCGCCGCTGAATACCACCAGTCCGATACGGTCATATGGTCGTCCGTTGATGAACTGCATGGCTACATCTTTGGCTGCTTCCAGCCGGTCGGGTTTCAGGTCGCGTGCCAGCATACTGGTTGAAACGTCGATGGCCATCACGATGTCGATCCCCTCGGTGGAGACATTTTCCCAGTTTTCGGTCGACTGCGGGCGAGCCAGCACCACAATCAGCAAGGCCATGGCCAGCACCCTGAAGATGAATAAAACATGGCGCAGGGAATGTTTCCAGGTTTTGGGCGCCATGGCAAAGCCCCTGGTAGTGGAGATCATCAGGCTGGCGCTGAATTTCTTGTGCCGGTAAATGTACCACCCGATGATGGGCAGTAGCGCCAGCAACAGGTAAAACATTTCGGGATGTGCGTAGGTATACTTCAACATGGTTTTCTTTTTGCTTTAAAATCAATGCGCCTGAAATTTACTTTATCATAACATCTTCGCCTTCAGCTTCGTCAACTAAATCAGCTGTTTCGCGGATTACTTCTATCTTCGTTTGATTGACAAAGAAATAAGCATCGACCAAGGTCAGATTGTTATCATCGGGCAAAGGCTCATACTTGGCAAATTTCACCAGATCGGCATTTTTCAGAATCCTCACCAGGTTATTAAAGGTGACTTCGTCGAGCAGATTTTTTTGGTGCTTGAATTCAGCGATGGTTTCGTCTGAAGTGAGCTCCAAAGCGTTGATTTCGAAACGGTTTTCGATGTATTCGCGCAACACTTCGGTGATATCGCTGTAAAATTCCTTGGTTTTGCCCTGCTGCCAGATTTTTTCAGCTTTGATCCTGTCCAGTTCACGCAAGGCAATCAGGTGAGCTGGTTCTTTGGGCTTAGGGGGAAAGCCAAAAAATGAACGGTTATTTTTTCTTTGCTGAATGGCATACCAGATCAGGAACAAAATTCCTGCAGCCAGCAAAATGCCCATGATCCAGGGAGCTACTTCCTTGAAAGTAACGGGAGCCTCGGCAACCGGCTTGATGTCGATAGGCCCCTTCAGGGCATTCATCAGTGAATCGAGCTTGGGCAACGTGAACACGTGAAGAACCGGGCTGTTTGAGTAAGCTGTATCACGATAGCCCTGGTATTGAAAGGCGAATTGGAAAGACGGAATTACATGGTGACCGGTGTCGAAAGAAGTTACCAGAAATTCCTGAGCCATCCGCAAACGTTCATTGTCGAGTTTGACTGTGTCAGGGGCAAAGCGTTCTACAACTTCCACAGTATTCCCCAGCGAATCTAAAACAATGGGGAAGACCAGTTCCATTCCGGCAGGATATTCAATTTCGAGTTGAAGCTTTACCTGGTCACCAATCAGTATGATGGAACTATCGAGCTGTGCCCTGATGTTAAGCTCTACGGCCTTCAGACTTACTGAAACGAAAAGCCATAATAATAAAAAAGCCAAGTATTTCATCATGCTCTTTTCCCCCTCTTTTTGAACAAGGTCATTAGGGACCTTACATAATCCTCGCTAGTGTTGATGTTCACATAATCGACTCCTGTTTTGGTGAAAACCTGATCGAGCTGAGCGTTGTGGCTTTTCCACCAGTGTTCATAGGCTCCGCGCACGGTCCTGCTCGAGGTGTCCACCCACAGGTATTCACCGGTTTCGGCATCTTTCATTTTGATCATTCCAATGGCCGGCATGGTACTTTCACGTTCGTCGTAAATGCGTAAGGCCACCACATCGTGTTTATTGTTGGCAATGCTAAAGGCCTGTTGCAGGTTTTGGTTATTGTCAATGAAATCGGAAACAATGAAAGCCGTACAGCGTTTTTTGATGGCATTGGTCAGGTATTGCATGGCCTGGGTGATGTTGGTACCGCTGCTGGCCGGCTCAAAATCGATGAGTTCCCTGATGATGCGCAGGATGTGGCTTC
>JAFGVJ010000003.1 GCA_016938055.1 Prolixibacteraceae bacterium | reverse complement strand
GTAGATAAAATATTGTTTATTGAACCAGATCGTTCATTACCTGATCGATTTTTTGGCTGGTGGCGGCATTCACGTCATCAAAATCGGCCTTTGATTTCAGCGCTGCTTTTACCTCAATGTAAAATTTGATTTTGGGTTCCGTACCCGATGGACGTACCGAAATTTTGGTGCCGTCGACGGTGAAAAACTGCAACACGTCGGAAGTTATTTTCTGATCGATTTTCTCCTCAGCTCCTGTGAGCAGGTTTTTGGTTTTGAGCGTGGTATAATCTTTGACAAGTTCCAGTTTCGAACCACCCAGGATTGCAGGAGGCTGACTGCGGAAACCTTTCATCATGTTTTCAATTTCGATGGCTCCCTGTTGACCCTCTCTGACGATGTATTTCATACGTTCTTTCGAAAAGCCATATTCCAGGTAGATGTTTTTGAGCAATTCATATAGGGAGAGTCCCTGATCTTTTGCCCATGCAGCAATTTCGGCCATCAAAACGCAGGATGAAACGGCATCTTTGTCGCGCACGAAATCTGACGGAAGAAAACCAAAACTTTCTTCGCCACCACCAATGTATTTTTTCTTGCCTTCGTTCTCGCGGATGACTTCGGCAATGAACTTGAAACCGGTATAGCAATCGAAATACTCAATGTTGTTTTTACGGGCAATGTCGGCGATCAATTCCGAGGTGACGATGGTTTTGACCACGTATTCGTTTCCTTTGAGTTTCCCTAACTTTTTATATTGGGTAATAATGTAATATAAAAAGAGCAGGGCAGTTTGATTGCCGTTAATGATGATCCATTCGCCTTTGTCGTTGGTGGTGCAAACCCCAATGCGGTCAGCATCGGGATCGGTAGCCATGACCATATCTGCTCCGGTTTCACGTGCCTTGTTCATGGCCATTTCCATGGCAGCCGGTTCTTCGGGGTTGGGTGAGATCACCGTGGGGAAATCACCACTAACCACATCTTGTTCGGGCACATGAATGATGTTGGTAAACCCAGCCGCCGCAAGAGTTTGAGGGACTATCATGACCCCGGTTCCGTGAATGGGAGTAAATACGATCTTCAGATCGTGTTGTTTTTTGACCACTTCAGGATTGATGATCACCGAAGTTGTTTTTTCAATGAATTGCTGGTCGAATGCTTTGCCCAGGATGTGAATATTGTCGTCACTGCCATTCCAAAGTATATTTTCAACCTTTACTTTTCCAACTTCAGCCACAATTCCTTCATCGTGCGGTGCTACAATCTGAGAACCATCGTCCCAGTATGCCTTGTATCCGTTGTACTGCTTGGGATTGTGCGATGCAGTAAGGATAATGCCGCTTTGGCAACCCAGTTCACGGATGGCAAAAGATAGTTCAGGGGTGGGGCGCAAATCTTCAAACAAGTAAACCTGAAATCCGTTGGCTGAGAAAATCCGGGCCGATGCTTCGGCAAATTTGCGGCTATTGTTCCGGCAGTCGTGACCTATGGCAACTTTTATCACCGGCAAATCAGAGAAGGCCAGTTTCAGGTAATTGGATAAACCTTGAGTAGCTGCCCCAACCGTATAAATGTTCATGCGATTGGTACCAGCCCCCATGATGCCGCGGAGTCCGCCGGTACCAAACTCCAGTGTTCTGTAAAATGAGTTGATCAGGTCTGTATGATCTTCATTTTCGAGCATAGCTTGAACCTGATCCCTGGTTTCCTGATCGTAGGTTTCGCTCAGCCACATTTTTGCCGTTTGGGTGACTGTGCTGAGCAATTCTTGATTATTCATGTGTTTATCGTTTTGTAGAAAGACACTCTTTGAGGCTGTCGCGCCAGTTAGGAATCCCAATACCAAATGCTTCACGGACCCGGGTGGTGTTTAACACCGAATAGGGCGGGCGTTTGGCTTTGGTAGGATATTCAGCCGAACTGATAGGGATTAGTTTACACTTAATTCCTTCAATTTCGAAGATTTCTTTGGCAAACTCGTACCATGAACAACTACCCTGGTTGGCATAATGGTAAATGCCCGGCAGGTAAGCCTGTGGATTGAGTATGGATTTGATGATGATGTCGATGATACAATTGGCCAGGTCTCGTGCATAGGTTGGTGATCCAAATTGATCATTCACAACTTTTAATTCATCACGCTCTTTGCCCAATGAAATCATTTTCCGCATGAAATTATGTCCAAACTCGGAATACATCCAGGAAGTTCTGATGATGACATAATCGTCGAACACTGTTTTGATTTTTTCTTCTCCTTCGAGTTTAGAACTACCATAAACCGAAATGGGATTGGTACTGTCTTCTTCGTTGTACGGAACACTCGAATTTCCGTCAAAAACATAATCGGTAGAAATATGGATCAGAAAGGAATTCTGCATGGCACAAGCAGCAGCTAAAACCTGGGGAGCCAGTGCATTGATTTTACGAGCATTTTTCACGTCATCTTCGGCTCCGTCAACATCGGTAAAGGCAGCGCAATTGACAACAATGGCAGGCTTGCTGGCTTCCATGAATACTGAAACGGCATCGGGGTTGGTAATGTCCAACATGTCAACATCGGTAAAAATAAATTCCAATCCCGGATAGTTTTTGCATAGCCTTCTGAGCTCATTTCCTAACTGACCGTTGCCTCCTGTTACTAATATTTTACTGTTCATTGTGCTTTTATAAAGATTCGTTCTCAAATAATTTCATCAACCACAAAACTGTTTCGTTCTTGCATCAACAAATGAATATCATTTTCATTTAATTTCCAATCAAATTTCAACTTTCCGTTTGTATTATATCACAACTAGCAAACTTCAACCGGTTTTGTAATGATGAATGGCTCAAATTTACAAAATTCATCCCTATGAATCTTTGTTTCATCAGAGCTCTTTTGACTGCAAAGCCAGAAAATTCTTCTTTTTGT
>JAFGVJ010000305.1 GCA_016938055.1 Prolixibacteraceae bacterium | reverse complement strand
CCATCGCGTAAACTTTCGGCAATGGAAAGCCCCGATAAAGCTACACGGGCACGGGCACCGGGAGGTTCATTCATTTGACCGAAAACCAGGGCAAGTTTCGATTTTTCCAATTTCTGATAATCAACTTTAGAAAGGTCCCAGCCGCCTTTTTCCATTTCTTCACGGAATTCATCACCATAATCGATGATGCCGGCTTCGATCATTTCCCGTAACAAGTCGTTCCCTTCACGGGTACGTTCGCCAACACCGGCAAATACCGACAAGCCCGAGTGGGCCACAGCGATGTTGTTGATCAGCTCCTGAATCAGAACGGTTTTGCCCACACCTGCTCCGCCGAACAAACCAATTTTTCCTCCCTTGGCATAGGGTTCTATCAGGTCAATAACCTTGATCCCGGTGAAAAGAACCTGGCTTTCGGTGGTGAGTTCTTCGTAGGCCGGTGGTTCACGGTGTATGCTAACGCCGTTCACTTTACTAACCGGTGAAAGTCCATCAACAGGAATCCCGTTGACATTCAGTAGCCGGCCCAAAACATTTTGACCATTTGGCATTACGATGGGCGAACCTGTTGCAATGACATCAACCCCTCGTTTTAATCCGTCGGTTGAGTCCATGGCAATGGAACGAATGGTTTTTTCACCAATGTGCTGTTGGCATTCCAGCACCAGCGGGTGGCTGCCTTCACGTGCAATTTCTAAAGCGTCGTAGATGCCCGGTAATGACTTTTCATCCTCGAAAACGACATCCACTACGGGTCCGATTACTTGTAAAACTTTGCCCTTTACTGTCATGATATTTTTAAATTTTGAATGACAAAACTAATCATTTTTTATTTAGGATTAAACTCAATAAGCATTGTATGAAATTGAATGTTAATCAGCTGTTTCTTTTCATTAGTTGACTGGCCACGCTGTATAGGTGCCTTTTTTTGCATTCATCCACCGCGACCTTATCGAGGTTTTTGATGGCTTTGGCGTAGCAGGATTCCATTTCATTTTCCGAAAGCCTTACAACATCCAGTTGATCGTAAATGTTCTTTACTGCACGGATCTTTTCATTTTTATCAAATGACTTTGCCGAAAGCAGTGCTTTCAGTTCAGTTTCAATATTTCCACTAGCCAGTTCCAATGATTTGAGCAACAGGAAAGTTTTTTTATTGGCTACAATATCGCCGCCAATGTTCTTTCCAAACTCATTGGTTGTTCCGTAAGCATCCAGTAAATCGTCCTGTAACTGGAAGGCCAGCCCCAGGTGATAGCCAAAATCATAGAGCAGCTGGGCATCCTTGTCTGAGGCGCCACCAATCAGGGCACCTGCTTTCAGACTGCAAGCCAGTAGTATGGCAGTTTTTAATCCGATCATTTTCAGGTAATCAGCAACTGATACATCGTGCAGGTTTTCAAAGTCCATATCAAATTGCTGGCCCTCACAGATTTTAAGGGCTGTTTCGGTGAACAGCGTAAAAACCTCACTGGCATGAGTTGCCGGGCATTTCAACAAATATTCGTAGGAAAGGATCGACATGGCATCGCCCGATAGGATGGCCGATTCTCCGGAGTATTTCAGGTGAACGGTTTGAAAATTACGGCGCAAATCGGCTTTGTCCATGATGTCGTCGTGCAACAGGGTAAAATTGTGAAACATTTCGATGGCAAGGGCAGCAGGCAAAGCTTCTTCGAAACGGTTTTGATACATTTCGTAAGCCATGAGCAACAGAACAGGTCTGATACGTTTTCCGCCCATATTGAGCGTGTAAATCACGGGCTCATATAAGTTAACCGGTTCCCTTTTTTTCAGGCTCTCAATTTCTTCTTCCAGTTTGGCGTTGAATAAAGCCAGCAGATGATGATAATGTTGCATATCATTTAAGGGGTTTCAGGGTTGTCGGATGTTGGTTTTTGAGCTTCTATTTCGAGTCCGTTCAGATCAATGTCTTCTTCTTCATCGTAAATCTGTAACATGGGTTCTTTGAACGATTTGGTGGTCATGAACTTTTCAAGGCCTATAAGCAGCGAGGGCAATAACAACAAATTTGAAAACATGGCAACCAGTAAGGTAATGGAAACCAATACTCCCATGGCCTGAGTTCCTCCAAAATTGGAAATGGCAAAAATGCCAAAACCAAAGAAAAGTACCGTAGAAGTATACATCATACTGACGCCGGTTTCGCTGAGCGCTTTGATCACCGAAAGCCTGATGTTCCAGTTGGTGGCTGAAAGTTCCTGCCGGTATTTGGCCAGAAAATGGATGGTATTGTCAACCGAAATTCCGAATGCAATGCTAAAAACCAAAATGGTGGATGCTTTGATGGGAATGTTGGCATAGCCCATGATGCCGGCTGTAACGATTAATGGAATGATGTTAGGGATGATGGACATGATGACCATCCGCCATGAGCGGAACATGCTGGCCATGAACAATGAAATCAGGAAGATGGCCAGGGCCAGGCTTGTTAAGAGGTTCCCGATCAGGTACTGGTTTCCGCGGAAGAAAATCACACTTGAACCGGTAACGGTTATCTTGTACTGATCGGCCGGAAACAGATCGTGAATTTCCTGCATGAACAGGTTGTACAACTCATCCATGCGATTGGTCCCTACATCTTTGACACGAATGCTTACCCTGCTCATTTGTTTCATACTATCGATGAAGGAATGGGCCATTCCAATGTCAGAAGTGCCATTGTTGACATAGGAAAGGATAAAATTCCTTTCGGTACTGCTGGGCAATGAATAATATTTTTCGTTTCCGTTGTAAAAGGCTTGTTTGGCCATTTTAACCACATTGATGAACGAAAGAGAAGTTGAAAGTTCGTCATATTTCAACAATCGTTCATCCAGTTCATCCAGTTTTCGCATGGTGGATGCCTGCAATATTCCGTTGGGCTTTTGTGTGTCGATGATGATTTCCATGGGCATGACCCCGTTGAAATTTTCTTCAAAAAATTTCAGGTCAATATAAATGGGATCAGTTTTCGGAATATCATCCAGAAAGTATCCGGTGGTTTTAATTTTTGATCCACCATAAAAGCTCACGAGCAGTAGGATGAGCAGTGCAGCATAAACTTTTTTGCGATGATTGAGGGTAATGTTGACCAGTTTTTGAATAATGGTTTCGAGCCCTCTTCGTTTCAGGTGCCTGATGTGTCTTTCTCCCGGAGGGTTTAAAAAGCTGAAAATAATGGGGATGAGCAAAATAGACAGCACAAACAGGAACAGGATGTTTAAAGAGGCAATGACGCCAAATTCTTTCAATATTTCACTACTGGTGGTGGTAAACGCCGCAAAGCCCAGCGCTGTAGTTAAATTGGTGAGAAAAATGGCATTTCCCATTTTCATGATCACCCGTTTTAGAGCTTTGATCTTGTTCAGGTGCAGGCGGTATTCCTGATGGTATTTGTTGAGAATGTAAATACTGTTGGGTATCCCGATCACGATCAGCAGCGGTGGAATCATCCCGGTAAGGATGGTAATCTGGAACCCGAACAACACCATCGAACCCATGGCTGTGGCCACTCCCGAAAGAACGACCAGGGCAGGAAAAAACATCGCTTTGAATGACCTGAAAAAGAAGAAAAGGATGATGAGGCAAATACCGAGCGCCAGCCCCGTGAACAGGTAAATCTCTTTTTTAATAAGGATGGAATTTCTAACAAGGATATAGGGTAAGCCCGAATAGCGAATTTTCAACCCGGTTTCATTTTCAAAGCTCATGCACAATTCACGGATGTCCTGAACCAGGGCTTCACGTTCCTTTGTAAGCATCCGGTCCTTGTTCATGGTCAATACCGTGAGATAGGCCTTCGAAGAATCGTTGTACAGGTAGCCGCGGTAAAGAGGAATGGATTCGAAAATTCCTTTCAAACTATCGAGCTCCTGTTGAGTGGCAATGGAATCGTGGAAAATCTGTAAAAGGTCGAATTTCTTTTCAACAGTATTCTTTACCAGGTGGTAAGCATTGGGAACCGACAACATGTTTTCAACTGCACCAACCTGTCCCAGGTCGTGGCTCAGTTTTTCCCAGCGCTTGAAATGATCGATCTGGTAAAAATTGGGGTCGGTAACGGCTAGAATGATGATGTTTCCTTCTTCTCCAAACTGTTCAACGAAACGGTCGTATTCCATTGCTGCAGAGTCTTTTTCAGGAAGAAGTTCCGCATAGGCATAGGACATCTCTATTTTCCTCCCGGTATACCCCATGAACAGGGTAAAAAAGATGATAAATATGAGAAGTAAGATTCTGTATCTAAGGATAAAACTAGAAAGTCGCTGCCACATTTGCCCTCAAAATTAATCCAGTCGAAAATAGTATTAATCGTTCATTTAAACAAAAGGAAATTTAAAAGTTATTTTGCTATGTTTACATGTCAAATTTTCTGTCACTTTGTTTTGTAGGGAAATCAAACCATCATGGGCATTTTATTAACCATTTTATCTGTGATCGGGGCTACAGCATTGTTCCTTTTTGGAATGAAACTGATCAGCGAATCGCTTCAGAAAATGCTGGAGGAGCGAATCAGTAAAGTATTGTCTTCGATGACCGGCCATAAGTTGCGCGGTATTTTAACCGGGGTGTTCATTACCTTTCTGATCCAATCATCCTCCGCCACAACCGTGATGGTGGTTAGTTTTGTAAACGCGGGCATTCTCAGGCTGGCCGAAGCGGTGAGCCTGATCGTTGGAGCCAACATCGGGACAACACTAACAGCCTGGTTGATTGCACTCGTTGGTTTTGAATTGAACCTGGGTATCGACACCCTTCCCATCATCGGGATCAGCATTCCTTTTTTATTTTCAAATGTTCGGAAAAGAAAAAACATCGGGGAGCTGATGTTGGGTTTTTCACTCATCTTCATTGCGCTTGATTTTCTTAAAAACCTGGTTCCTGAAGCTACTCAAACGTCTGAATTGTTGAATTTGATCCATGTCATCGGATCATGGGATCACGGGTCATTTTTGATTTTTTTGGTGCTGGGTACGCTATTCACCATGATCATCCGTTCATCGAGTTCCATTTTTGCCCTGACCCTGGTGCTGGTATACAATGGCTGGATCAGTTTCGACATGGCAGTAGCCATGGTTTTGGGCGAAAACATTGGTACCACCATTTCAGCCTTGATGGCATCACGCAAGGCCAATGTCACAGCCAAACGTGCTGCCCTGGCCCATGTTTTTTTCAACTTGTTCGGAATTACCTGGGTGCTGCTGTTTTATCCATTTTTGTTGAAAAGCATTGCCTCTTTATATATGTGGATGGGTGGTGGCGATCCTTTTACAAACTTCCACGAAATTCCACTGGCCCTGGCTTTGTTCCATACCCTTTTTAACGTGGCGAATACCTTGCTGCTCACTGGATTTACCCGGCACATCACCCAATTTGTGATCAGCCGTATTCCTTCGGGCCGAAACACCGATACAGATTTTCGACTTACTTACATCAAAACCGGCATACTGTCAACACCCGAAGCATCGCTTTATCAAGCTTTGCGTGAAACAACCGTGTTTGCCGAGCGGGTCAGGAAAATGTTTATGAATGTTGAAAAGATTTTTGATGTACAGCAGGACCGTGAGTTCAATGAGTTAAAAGAGAAAATTCTGGCCAGTGAACGTTTTGCCAACCGCCTTGAAACTGAAATTGCCAACTATCTGACCAAAGTTGGTGAAGGCCGCTTGAGTGAGACCAGCTCATTAAGACTCAGGGCACTTTATAAAATGATTGATGACATTGAAAGCATTGCCGATTCGTGCATCAACATTTTCAATGCCATTGAACGAAAAAGAAACAAGAAAATCCAGTTTCCGGAACACGTCAATAACAATGTTCAACTAATGTTCAACATGGTAAGAGAGACGCTGGAGATGATGGTGACCATGTTGACCCACGAAGAGGAACTACCACTTAGCCTTGCGCAGGTGGCTGAAGTTGAACTCAACAACTTCCGCGACATTCTGAAAAGCGAACATCTTGACAACCTCGAAAAGGGCATTTATAAGTACGATGCAGGAATTATTTACAACGACATTGTCTCGCAATGTGAGCGCATCGGCGATTTTGCCATCAACGTTGACGAAGCTTTTAAAGGGCTTTTCAAAGGCTTTTCAGTCAGTTAATGCTGAGGCCTGGTTTCCAGTTTTACAATCTCGGAGGTTGACCACTTTCCCTTTTGCAACAATTCAACTGATTTCTTTACAGCATCGTCAATCTCAAAAATGATGGGATAAAATCCATAATCCCCCAGTATATTCCTGCAAATGTAAGCATACAATTGTGCCTTCAGAATGTGGCGTGTTTGTTGCAGTTCGCTTTGTTGGTAGGCAATGTCATTTTTTCTGACATGAGACAGGAATTGTTCAAATACCTGCTGATTGTTTAAGTGTGCTTTAATTTTCCAGACATCATCGTATTGATTCAGTGTTTTCCGGTGTTTATCGGCATAATCAAAAGCATAATAATACACCAGGTTTTTGCGAACTACCGCTGCAAAAAAATCATTGAATCCGGTGGTATCAACAGGCACAAAGAAATCGGGCATAATCCCTCCGCCGCCATAAACAGTACGGCCCCCTAAGGTTTGATATTTCAGTGAATCGTTGAACTGGATGCTGTCTTCTTCGCTCAATTCGTTGTGGATAATACGGTTGTGATAGTCCATGGAATAAGCCTCGAGGCCATTTTCATAGGATTTCTGGATACTGCGTCCACTGGGAGTATAGAACCTGGCTACAGTCAGGCGAAGGGCCGAACCATCGTAAAAGGGGATTTGTTCCTGTACAAGCCCCTTTCCAAAAGATCGACGACCCACCACCAAGCCGCGGTCGTTGTCCTGAATTGCTCCGGCAAAAATTTCGCTGGCCGATGCCGAGAATTCGTCAATCAGTACCAAAACCTCTTTGTCTTCCCAAATACCTTGTTCCGTTGCGTAATAATCGTACCTGCTTCGAGCTTTTCCCTGCGTATAAACAATGAGCTGTTTTGCCGGAAGGAATTCATCTACCATTTGGAAGACTTCCTGCAAATAACCACCGGAATTACCCCGTAAGTCAACAATGAGCTTCGTGGCTCCCTTTCCTTCAAGTTCCTGTATTCCATTGACAAATTCGCGATGGGTGGTTTCCGCAAAACGGTTGATTTTGATCAAGCCAATTTCGGGAGCGATCATGTAAGCAACATCAACACTGAACAAGGGAATATCCCCCCTCTTGATGTCAAACTCCAACATTTCCTCAAAGCCCGGCCGTTGAATGGAAACCTGAACCATGGTTCCTTTCTTGCCCCTGAGCATGGAAACCACCTGGTCGTTTTTCATGCCCATTCCGGCAATCACCTCGCCATTCACTTTAACAATTCTGTCACCTGCCATGATTCCCAGTGCTTGTGAAGGACCACCTGTAACAACTTCTACAATCATGACTGTGTCATTCTGAAGCACGAACTTTACACCTATGCCCGAGAAATTACCGCGCATTTCTTCGGTAACACCTTGCATGTCGCTGGCCGGGATGTAATTGGTGTGCGGATCGAGTTTTTCAAGGATCTGTGGAATTACTTCTTCAATCAATTGGTTTTTGTCGATACTGTCAACATAGTCCTTTTCAATCAGCCTGATAAAAAGCGACAGTTTATCGGGTTGAAAGAGGGGAGTAGAAACATGGTTGTACCCGGGCTGAATGCGCTTTTGAAGGTTTTTCCCCAATAGCATACCAAAGACAATGGCTACTGCAAGCAAGGTGGGGAAAAGTATTTTAAGGTGTTTGTTCATTTTCTGATTTTGAAATTCATTGACACATCATAATGTGTCCAAAACTAAAAAAAGTCCGGAACAAATGCCCCGGACATGCTGTCATTCTTTGAAAGAATGCATTATAGGTTCAAATATTTGTTGACAGTTTCCAGCAGATCTTTCGAGCGGATGGGTTTTGCCAGATAGTCGTCGCATCCGGCTTCGATGGCACGCGTGCGATCGTCAGACATGGCAAAGGCTGTTTGGGCAACAATGATCATGTTGGGATAAATCTTTTTGATTTCCCGGGTTGCATCGTAGCCATTCATCTCGGGCATTTGCAGGTCCATCAGGATGATACTGATGTTGGGATGATCCTTTGCAAAGTTAACGGCTTCGACTCCGTTTTTCACCCATTCAATTTTTGCATTGAGCTTGGTCAGAACGGCATTCAAATACAAATAATTCGATTCAACGTCCTCAACTATTAATATCAGGGGCTTATTGTTATCACTCATTTTTTTAAATTTTAATGTTCTTTAAAAATAATGATTCATTTGCTAATTGTCAATACGGAGATTTTCAAGCCTAAAGTTAGAATTAAAGATTTACATTTCAATGTAAAATGTTGATCCTTTTCCTTCCTCCGATTCTAATTTGATTTTACCATTCATGAGTTTCATCAGTCCCTTCGAGATGGTTAATCCAATACCAGTGCCACCATACAAGCGGTTTTTATCGTTGTTCACCTTGGTAAACCGCTCAAAAATGGCCTTGTGTTTTTTGGGCGGAATGCCAATACCGGTGTCGCGTACAAAGATGGTGAATTTTTCATTGGTCTGGTAATAACCAATTTCAATTTCCCCCTGGTCGGTAAATTTCACCGCATTCAATACCAGGTGGTTGATCACCTGGTTGAGTCTGTGCCGATCAGAGACGATACGAATATCAGGGTCTTCAGGCGTGGTTTTGATGAGTTGAATGTGTGTTTTTTCTTCAGTTTTCAGCAAGTTGGCTGTAAACTCACAGATGGAGTCATACAATGGTTTAAAGTTGAATTCTCCCTTACTCACCACCATTTGATCTGATTCCAGTTTGGAGAAATCAACAATGGAATCAATCAGGGTCATTAAAGAGTTGCCGTTGCTTTGGATCACATCAATGAAAGAATTTCTTTCTTCGGAAGTGATGTCGTCTTCCCTGAGCATATTGGTAAAACCAATGATGGCATTCATGGGCGTTCTGATTTCGTGGCTCATGTTGGCCAGGAACAGTGATTTGAGCCTGTCGGCTTCAATGGCCTTGTCTTTTGCCCTGATGATTTCATCGCGGGCTTTGGCCACCTGGGTAATGTCTTCCACAATTCCCTCAATGGTCACTTCTTCAAAACCTTCTTCGAGCAAAGCCAGGGTAAGGTTGGCAATAAACTTTTCCCCATCCTTGCGTTTCAACATGATTTCGGTGTTGGCTTCCTTGGTTTCCATCACGGTTTCCAAAATGAGGGTTCCCAGTTCGGCATCGGCCAGCATATCGGATTTGGTAAAATCTTTCAGATCATCCTCTTCGGAATATCCAAACATCTTTTTGAAGCGGTGGTTGTATTCGATTACCCTCAGGTCTTTGTCCAGGCGGAAAATGGCCAGCGGGGCATTCTCGAAGAGGGCTTTGAACTTTGCCTGGTTTTCGAGCATGGCTCCCTGATAAATTTTCAGGTCGGTAACATCGCGTGTGATGCCCACCGTGCCAATGCACTTGTTGTTGGCATCCATCAGGGGAACTTTGGTGTCGCTCAGGTATAATTTCTTACCATTCACCTCGTGAATGTGGATGTCGTTGATGATGGGTTTACGGGTTTTAATGATTTCCTGTTCAACGTCATAAGCTTCCTGAGCGTATTGAAAGAAATCGAAATCACTTTTCCCTATGGCCTCGTCGGGATGTTTTAATCCCAGCAGGTTTGCTTGTGCCCTGTTAATCCTGATGAATTTACTTTCAAGATCTTTAAAGTAAATAGTGTCGGGGATATTGTCGATCAATGAACTCATCATGTTTCTTTCGTGGAGCAGGTGTTTTTGTCTCTTCGATCGAAAAATAAAAGTGAGGGCAACAAACAGGGAAATGAGCAACAGTACAAAAAACAGGAACAGATTCTGATGAATGGTAATCTGATGGGACTCACTGTTAAATCCTATGAAACTGGATGTCATGTAATAGCCCAGGTGATGGAAATTGGGAGCAAGTTCCACGGTATGAAACAAAAATTTGTCGCCTGCCGATGCACTATTTACACACAAAATCAACATTATTACCATCCATCCAGAAGGTTTCCTCCCCTTGCGCATATCCCCAAAAATTTAAAAAAATGGTTGAAATATTTTTCCAAATGTAAGCTTTTTTCACATTTAACCGATCATGATCAATTGATTAAGATTAATCCTCATGAATACCATGCGTTTTGTCAGGTTTCAGGTTTTTGTGAAAGTAATGAATTTCTTTCATTCAGCGTTTATGATGAACAATAAATTGAAATATCGGTCATGCTTTCATCTTAATCTGAAATCCACTACTTTTATCACTCGAATCAAAGCTCCTGATCAATGAATTTAATCCTCCTGATATTCGTTCCCCTTGTGATTGCACTATTGTTGGTGCTTTTCTTTTTGATGAACCGTCAAAGGTTAAAACAAGAACATGCAGCAGCTATTCGCCAGCTCGAAAGTGAGCATCAAATGAAGATGAATGCACAGGAGCAGGAGCGCTTGGTGGATGCCGAACGTTTGTCGCAGCTTCGGACCCAAATAGAGGATTTGAATCATGAGCTGGCAAAACTGAGTGAAAAAAACACCCTCCTTGAACGGCAGTTTACACGCAGTGAAGCCGAAAATAACTTTCTGAACACCAAACTCAAGGAGCAGGCCAGTGAGTTTGAACGCCTCCAAAAACAAGCAATTCTTGAATTCGAAAACCTGGCCAACCGTATTTTGAAACAGAATAGTGAGGAATTTTCAACGGTGAATCATCAGAAAATTAATGAACTCATTCAGCCGCTCCGAGAAAAGATCGTCACTTTTGAAAAGAAAGTGGAAGAGACTTATGAGAAGGGCTTGAAGGATCAAACCGATATCAAGGCGGAGTTAAAGAAATTGTATGACCTGAACCAGCGGATTAGCACCGAAGCCAATAATCTAACCCGTGCCCTGAAGGGCGATGTGAAGCAACAGGGAAACTGGGGCGAAATTGTGCTGGAACGTATCCTCGAACGATCGGGGCTTACCGAAGGAAACGAGTTTGAACGGGAGAAAGTGGTTCAAAGTGTTGAAGGCAAAATTATTCGTCCCGATGTGGTGGTGAATCTTCCCGACAAAAAACACATCATCATCGACTCCAAAGTATCCCTCATTGCCTACGAGCGCTTTGTCAATGCCGAGGAACCAGCCTTGCGTGAAAAATACATCAGGGAACACCTTGCGTCCTTAAAAGCACATGTCAAAGGTTTGAATGAGAAGCATTACAGCAATTCGCCCCAGTTCAATACCCCCGATTTTGTGTTGTTGTTCATTCCCATCGAATCGTCCTTTAGTGTGGCCGTTGAGCAGGATCAACAGTTGTTCAATTATGCCTGGGATAATAAAGTGGTGCTGGTGAGTCCATCCACTTTGCTGGCAACACTCCGCACGGTGGCTTCCATCTGGCAGCAGGAAAACCAAACCCGCAATGCCCTCGAAATTGCCCGGCAGGGGGGAGCACTCTACGATAAATTCGTTGGTTTTATTACCGATATGGATAAACTCGGGAAAAACATCGCTTCGTTACAAGGCACTTACGACGATGCCAGTAAAAAACTATATTACGGTGCAGGAAACCTGGTTAGGCGTGTTGAAAACCTCAAAGAACTGGGGGCATCAACCAGTAAAGAAATACCCGATAAATTTAAAGCTGAATAAATGTATACTCGTCTTATTAAACCTCTTATGAAATGAAAAAATTCATCCTTTGGGCAGCCATTCTGACTTTGGTTGCTTGTTCCGGTGAAAAACCCGAACTCAAATTACCATCCCTGGTATCCGATCACATGGTTTTGCAACAAAATACCACGGTTAACTTCTGGGGTTGGAATACCCCCGGAAAGGAAGTAACAGTGGTGTGTGACTGGGGTGCCGAAGCTACAAGTACCACCGATGCCAATGGGAAGTGGCAACTTCAACTCGAAACACCTGCCTTTGGTGGCCCCTACAATGTAAGCGTCAGCTCAGGGAAAACCAAGATCGAAATCAGCGATGTACTCATTGGTGAAGTGTGGATCTGTTCGGGACAATCAAACATGGAGATGCCCCTGAAAGGATGGCCTCCAAACGATACCATTGAAGGTTCGGCCAAAGCCATTGCTCATTCGGCCAACGATCAGCTGAGAATGTTCACGGTAACAAGGCGGGTAGCCATGTCGCCGGCCGACGATTGTATCGGTCGCTGGGAATTGAGCCATCCAGAAACAGCCGGTAATTTTTCTGCCACAGCTTACTTTTTTGGAAAACAGCTTCAGGAAACCCTTGGGATCCCTGTAGGATTGATTCATTCGAGTTGGGGAGGAACTGTTGCCGAAGCCTGGACCTCGTTGCAGGAAGTGAGCACTGTAGAGGGTTTTGAGGATTTTGCAGAACGTGCCGAAAATGCCCGGGCCGACTATCAGAAGTACCAGGTGTTCTTGTCAAAACTCGAAAAAATACCCTTCAGTTCCCTGCCCCTTGATCAGCCTTTCGCGAACCTCAACCTGAATGATTCTGCCTATGTGAACCCTTCGACTGATTTGTCGACTTGGAAAACCCTCGAAGTACCAGGCCTTTGGGAAACAAGTGTTTTGCCCGGGTTCGATGGTGTGGTTTGGGTTCAAAAAGATTTTGAATACGATGGAACAGTTTATCCCGAAGGATTGGAATTGTATCTGGGGCCCATTGACGATATGGATGCCACTTACCTGAATGGGGTGAAGTTGGGAAGCAATGAGAAAGCTGGTGTTTATCAGTTGGAAAGGTCTTATGCCATTCCTCAGGGGCTCCTGCGTGAAGGGATGAATCGTGTTGCCGTAAAAATTACTGATACCGGTGGCGGTGGCGGAATTTACGGATTCAATGCACCGGCCATTGTCAAAGCAGGCGAGCGCCTGCTTGATTTGGGTGGAACCTGGAATTACCAACCCATAGCCATCTTTAACGATCAAAATCTGGTGGTTTTTGCTGAAGGTGAATTAAGCTATGATGCGATGCCGAAGTTATCCGTTTCTTTTGATCAAAATACACCAACTGTTCTATACAACGGGATGATTCATCCGCTGTTGCCATACGCCATAAAAGGGGCCATCTGGTATCAGGGTGAGTCGAATGTTGGCCGTGGTGCCCAGTATGAATCATTGTTCCCCACCATGATCAGTAACTGGCGAATCGATTGGCAACAAGGTGCTTTCCCCTTTTATTTTGTACAAATATCACCTTACGACTATGGCACTGATGCGGATGAATCAGTGAGCGCCCTTCGGTTTGCGCAATTCAAAACCCTCGAGCTGGAGAACACTGGTATGGTGGTAACCATGGACATTGGAAACCCCAAAAACATTCATCCTGCCAATAAAAATGACGTGGGCAAACGCTTGGCTTTGTGGGCTTTGTCCAAAACATATCAACAGGAAGGCATTGTGTGTTCGGGTCCTTTGTTCAAACAAGCCGAATTCAATAAGCAAAAGGTTGAAATACAATTTGATTATGCCGAAAATGGTTTGGTGATGAGTGATGGTAAAAGTTATTTTGAAATTGCCGGAAACGATGGTGTTTTTTATCCTGCCAAGGCTGAAATTAAGGGTTCCGTCGTAGTACTGTCATCCCCTAAGGTGAAGGATGCTGCCAGTGTTCGGTATGCCTGGTG
>JAFGVJ010000304.1 GCA_016938055.1 Prolixibacteraceae bacterium | reverse complement strand
TCGCCGGGGGAATACGACAAGGGACATATTCCCGGAGCCATCAACATCCCGCTGTTTAACAACGAAGAAAGGGCTCACATTGGAACGGTGTACAAGCAACAGTCGCGCGAAAAAGCCATCGAAATTGGCTACCGGCTGGTGAGTCCCAAATTGCAGCATTTTATCGATGCTTCACTGGAAACAGCCCCGGGCAAACAGGTCATCGTTCATTGCTGGCGAGGTGGCATGCGAAGCCAGGCTTTTGCCCAGCACCTTCACGACCATGGCTTTGATGAAGTGTTTGTGGTGGAAGGCGGCTACAAAACATTTCGCAATTACCTGCTCACTTTCTTCGCAAATCCATTCTTACTGAATGTTTTAGGAGGTTATACCGGCAGTGGAAAAACCTATATCCTCCAGGAATTGAAAAAACTTGGAGAACAAGTTATTGACCTGGAAGGACTGGCCTGTCACAAGGGATCCTCTTTTGGGTCCATTGGTCAGGCTGCGCAACCCACTGTAGAACAATTTGAGAATAACCTGTTTGAACAGTGGCGAAAACTTGACCTCAGAAAAACCATTTGGGTTGAAGATGAAAGTCATGACATTGGCGGGGTGAAAATTCCAATGCCCCTGTTCCTGCAAATAAGGAAAGCGCCTACCTACTTTATTGAAATTTCTAAAGAACTGAGAGCCAGTTTGCTGGTCAACGATTATACCACATGCGATCAGAAAAAACTGATAGAAGCCATCAATCGGATTACCAAACGCCTGGGCGGACTGGAAGCCGGAAATGCCATTGAACACATCAGGAATGAGCGCTTTTTCGAAGCAGCTCTCATCACCCTGGGATATTATGATAAAAGTTACCTCAAAGGTGTGCGCATGCGCCCCGATGGCAGTGTCATCAGGCTGCCCCTGCATAGCATCGATCCATCGGAGAACGCCCAAACCATATTAAAATTCGTAAATAAACATGAACACGATCAAACTTACGCAGTATAGCCATGGAGCCGGATGTGGCTGCAAAATTTCACCCAAAGTACTGAGCAGTATGCTGCAAACAAGCATGGAACAAACAGTTGATGCCCGTTTGCTGGTTGGCAACGAACACAACGATGATGCCGCGGTATACGACATGGGCGACGGAACAGCCATCATCAGTACCACTGATTTTTTCATGCCCATTGTGGACGATCCCTTCACTTTTGGCCGGATTGCTGCTACCAACGCCATCAGCGATGTGTATGCCATGGGTGGAAAGCCCCTGCTGGCCATTGCCATTTTAGGCTGGCCCATCAATCAGCTCTCTCCCGAAATTGCCCGCGAAGTTCTGGAAGGCGGACGTTTTGCCTGCCGCGAAGCCGGGATTGCGCTGGCCGGTGGTCACAGCATCGACAGTCCTGAACCCATTTTTGGATTGGCAGTAACCGGGCAAGTTGCTTTGAATCAACTCAAACGAAACGACACTGCAACTCCAGGCTGCCGTTTATACCTGACCAAAGCTTTGGGTGTGGGCATATTGACCACCGCACAGAAGCAAGGAAAATTGCTCCCTGAACATACTCACATTGCACCCGATTCGATGGCAACACTGAACAAAATTGGAGCTGAGCTCAGTAAAATGGAAGGCGTGAAAGCCATGACCGATGTCACCGGCTTTGGACTGCTGGGACATCTGGCCGAAATGTGCCATGGAAGTGGTTTAATGGCTGAAATTGAACAAGATAAAATTCCCGTCTTCGATCCGGTAAAGTATTATCTGGAACTGAATTGTGTTCCCGGTGGAACCCATCGTAACTGGGACAGTTTTGGTCACCAGGTTGTGCTAAAAAATGAAGCCGACCGACTGTTGTTGTGCGATCCCCAAACCAGTGGTGGCTTGTTGATTGCCGTTGAAGAAGCTGCCTCTTCAGCTGTCGAATTATTGCTGAAAGAAAATCAAATAGATGCTGTCGCTTTTGGTCATTTGAAAAATCAAGATGGTACAGGTCTTATTCATGTAATCTAACCTGAAAAAAATGAATTTCGAAAAGCATGTCGAAAATGTAAAATTGTTGGAAGAAGCCTACCGTGAAGTGCAAGTCCCTGAAGGCATGAACTACCAGCTCCCACCCAATTCTTCAAAAACGCTGAGGAGCGAATTTTTGGATTATCAAGCCCGCAAACAATTGCTCACCAGTTTTTTCATTGACCGCATGTTTGCCAATCCACAGGGTACCGTTCAAGGAGGTATCATCGGGGCTTGTTTCGACGATACTTTTGGACCACTGGGAGTGGCAACGGCCCGCGGCCCCATCCTCAGCATTGACCTGCACATTCAGTTCATCAGGCCAATACCTGTCGAACAAACATTTTATATCCTGACACGGGTGATTTCAGTCTCCAAAACAACCATTTATATGCAGGCCGATGCCTACAACCAGAAAGGAAAACTGCTGGCTCAAAGTTCAAGCAACCAGCTAATTGTTCGTTAAGCGCAACCTTTTCTTTTCACGACTGTTACAATGATCTAATCTTAAAAGAAAGACACTGTGCGTATGATCCCTTTCATCTTATTCATCCTGTTTATTGCCGGTTTGGAAACCTATGCCTATTTCGGGCTGAGAGCAAGTCTTTTTACAGGTTTCAGAACCTTCAACATACTTTATTTGTTGACCATTCTCCTCACGATTGCCGGTATCGTAATGATGCTGCTAACTTTCCGTGCTGAAAACAACTCACTGAAACTTCCGGCCAACCTTTTGTTCGGGCTGGCATTTTCTTTCATATTGGCTAAATTATTGTTATCCACAGCATTTCTGATCGAAGATATTCTGCGTTCCTTCAACTGGCTGATCCAGTCGGCCCTCAGGTTTCGTCTGGCCGAATGGCTGCACCGCAGTACTGCTGTTGGGCTCATCGCCTTTAGTCTGGCTGTTTTCATTGTGTTGATCACCAACTTTGGTGTATGGTTTGGCCGTTATCATTACAAAACCCACAAAGTAGTATTGCATTTCGATGATTTGCCAGCTGCTTTTGATGGGTTTACCCTGGTTCAGCTATCCGACATGCACCTGGGAACTTTTGACCAGATAAAGCGCTTTCAACGTGGACTCGACAGGGTACAAGAGCTCCAACCCGACCTGCTTGTATTTACCGGCGACATGGTAAACAACCTGGCCGGTGAAGCCGAACCTTACATTGAAGCATTCAGCAAATTGGAAGCTCCTTTCGGAAAATTTTCAGTGCTGGGGAATCATGATTATGGAGAGTATGTTCAATGGAAAAACCCAGGCGACAAAGAAGCCAATCTTGAAAGGTTGAAGAAAATAGAAAATGAAATGGGCTTTCGCTTGTTGTTGAATGAAAAAATTTCACTGGTGAAAGGACAAGATACCATTTACCTGGCAGGCGTTGAAAACTGGGGAGAACCACCCTTCCCGCAATACGGAAAGCTGAACCAAACAATGCAAGGACTTTCAGCAGATGATTTTGTGATACTCCTTTCCCACGATCCTACTCACTGGCGCGAGGAAGTAATACATCATCCAGCCACAATAAAGCTCACACTGAGTGGCCATACCCACGGCATGCAATTTGGCATTGAAATCGGGAAGTTTAAATGGAGCCCGGTGAAATACCGATATGCCGACTGGGCTGGATTATTTACAGAAAACAATCGTCATTTGTATGTAAACCGTGGTTTTGGGAGCATCGGTTACCCTGGCAGGGTGGGCATTCGTCCCGAAATTACCTTGATTGAATTGCGCAAAAAATAGTTATTGGGCGAAGAACATGGACGATCCCGGGGATACCCGTTGGGAACATACTCATCACAGAAGGC
>JAFGVJ010000303.1 GCA_016938055.1 Prolixibacteraceae bacterium | reverse complement strand
ACAATAATTTTGTAAGCAACCTGAAAAGCAAACATCCCGACCTTACATTGACCGAGATCAAAATTGCTGCCTATGTGCGCATGAACCTCACCACCAAGGAGATTACCGAATTCATGCACAAAACCCCCCGGGCCGTAGAAAACGACCGTTACCGGCTCCGGAAAAAAATGGGCTTGAGCAACAACGATTCCCTTCAGCAATACCTGATGGATATTTAACCAATCACCAGCATACAGCCATTTGAAGAGTTGTGCGAGTTGTTTAACAGCGAAACTTTGAAACAGATAAATGAAACAAATAATTTTGAGTTGGTAACCTGTCTGATAATAAAATAAAAAGCAACTGAATACAATTCTGAAAAACTTGATGAATATGAAAAGCCGTAAGATTCAGGTGAAGGGCACCGAAATAACAATATTGAAAAATCAAGCCAATGATTATATTTCTCTGACAGATATTGCCCGGCACAAAGATTCAGCAAATACCGATGATATTATAAAAAACTGGTTGCGAAACAGAAATACCATTGAACTTTTGGGTTTTTGGGAGCAAATGTACAATCCCATTTTTAAACCCGTCGAATTCGACGGGTTTAGAAAACAAGCAGGGTTGAATAGTTTTGTAATGACTCCTAAAAAATGGATTGAATCAACAAATGCAATCGGTATTATTTCAAAACAAGGACGATATGGAGGCACTTTCGCCCATAAAGATATTGCTTTTGAATTTGCGTCCTGGATTTCAATTGAATTCAAGCTTTATATTATTAAAGAATTCCAACGACTCAAAGAAGACGAAAATGACAGACTAAAGTTAGAGTGGAATCTGCAACGAATACTGGCAAAAGTAAATTACCATATTCACACCGATGCCATTAAAGAAAACCTGATACCTACTCAACTTTCGAAAATCCAGATTTCTTTTGTATATGCAAATGAAGCCGATATGCTAAATGTGGCTTTGTTTGGGAAAACTGCTGCGCAATGGAGGACTGAAAACCCCGTCGCTGAAGGAAATATCAGGGATATGGCAACCATTGAACAATTAGTTGTTCTTTCAAACATGGAAAGTATCAATGCTTTATTAATTAATCAGGGTTTAACTCAAAGTGAACGGCTGATGCAACTTAATCAAATAGCAATAACCCAAATGAAATCCCTCATTGATAACAAAAACTTAAAAAAACTCCGATAATATGTCAGCAAAACAAACCAAATCATTCATAAAAAATCCCTGACGCAATTTGGGCATGGAATTCTAAGTAAAACAAGTATAGAATTTTTTGAGACTTTGGGCTAAACTTCCGAAAAGCAGACACCTTTAAAAAGCCCGACATTTGAAGAATTTGAGGAGTTGCCAAAACATTTTGTTTGAATTACTCCTAAGCAAATTATTTTCCGCTTGTTTCAATCACATAAGTCGCCACGGCACCAGCTTCAAGCTTTGTGCTGAATGTTTTACTCTCCGTTTCAACCTGAAAACCTTGTGTCTCATTGCTGGTGTTCAACACAATGAGCACCACTTTCCCATCGGGATTCAAAAAGGCCACATTGGGAAGCTGATCCACCATGTTGGACTGAATCCTGACTGATCCCGGACGTACAAATTTTGAAGCATGGGCAATGATGTAATATGCCGGGTTCAGGCTCACGCTGTCGCCTTCGATGGTGAGGGCCCCCAGGCAGCGGGAACAGCCACCCTGATCGGTATGGGGCTGGTACTGGCTGTCGGCAGCCAGGTTCCATTCCAGCACGGTGCGGCACCAGTTCCGGCTGGCGCCAATGATCAGGTTCTCCACATGCCACTGCACATCGCCCGCAAAATTGGCCGGGCCGCCAATCCATTGCTCCGTGAAATACAGGTGCTTATCGGGATGGGCTTCGTGCACTTTGCCAATGTCGTTCACATGACCACCGTACAGGTGGAAGGCTGAACCATCGACATATTTTCGGGCTTCGGGATCGTCCAGAATGGCTATCGGATAATCAATCCTGTCGGCATTGTGATCGTAGATGATAATTTTGGTGTCGATGCCTTCGCGCTCAAACAGAGGCCCCAGGTGGGTTTTGATGAACAGGGCCTGATCATCGGCACTCATGTACATGCTGGGATTATTACCCGGATGGAGCGGTTCGTTCTGGATGGTAAGGGCATCAATCTTCAAACCGTGTGCAGCCATTTCGCCGATGTAACGGGCCAAATAGCGGGCATATTCCTCGAAATACTCATGCTTCAGGCTTCCACCGATCATTTTGCCATTGTCCTTCATCCAGGCCGGTGCCGACCAGGGTGAACCCATGAGTTGAATATCGGGCTGAATGGCTTTGATGGCCTGTAAAACCGGAATCAAATGCATCAGGTCGGGACCCAGACTAAATTTTTCCAATGAAAGATCAGTCACTCCCGCAGGCATATCGTTGTAGGTAAATACCGAATCGCTCAAATCCGATGCACCAATGCTTAAACGAAGATAACTCACGCCAATCCCCTTTCCTTCGCTTGAAAACAATTGTTGAAGCAGCGCTTGTTGTTTTTCGGCACTCATAGAATGCATCAATCGGGCACTTCCGCCAGTGAGCGTGTAGCCAAAACCATCCATGGTCTGATACGTGACGGACTGGTCTATCACAATCACCTGCCAATCATTTGAACTATCGGCCAACACGGCCTGTTCGCTAAAAAGAAACTTTTCATCGGGGGTGGTTAGGAACATGCTGACCCCTTCCACTACCTTGCTGCGATCACCTGAATTTACCCATTGGCAGGAAAACAACACGAACATTACAAGGATACTGAGCAATATTTTCTTCATCATGAACAGGATTAAAAATGAAACTTGTGAGCATTTTAGAGATTTCAACAGCACGAAGATGCCATAAAAAAACAGGAAAATCGGCTTCATCATCCTCTTAAATACTCTCAATAGAAAAGATCGTTGCAAAGTTACTTTGAGTGTTTTTGAGAGGTGCTTTTGGAACAGCTGTGAATTTTTGTGAGGTCGTTCAATCATGGACTTTGAGTAAGGCCCCCTAATTTTGGAGTGAAATCAAATTATTCATTTAAACTCAAAGATTATGAAAAAATTCTACTTTCTCACCATGCTGCTTTCTGTCCTTTTGATATTTGTTTCAATGAACAGTTCTGCTCAGGAAATGATTGTTGGTGGCGATATGGAAGATGAAGGCGATTGGGAAATTTCCTTCTTGAACCAGGATTCCGACAATGATGTGACCATCGACTTTGGCTATACCGATGACAAACCACAGTATGGCGAAGAAGGCTGCCTGCATGTTTACGGCACCAATACCGGAACAACCGGAGGCAACCTCACCAACGTAATGTTTTACCAACAGCTTACCCTCACACGTGGGGTGGAATACGCTTTCAACGGGGCTTATAAGGACAAGCGCACCAACAATTACTGGACCGAAGTGTATGTAGGTGGTAACGAACCGGCCGAAGGTGCTGACTACGGTGGCGATCAGGGAGCCGTATTTGTGAGCGGTTTCAAAAGTACCAACTGGGAAGGTGCCTGTCCTTCGGACGAGTTCGACGGTACTTTTGCCGAAGATGCCTGCATTGCCAACACCACCAACATCGTGTTCTTTGAAGGCGAAGGCGATACTACCGTGTATTTCGGCTTCAGAATGGGCATCTGGGATGGCGATGGCAACAACTACGACTTTGAAGTGTGGATCGACAACATTAGCCTGATGGGCTCTGACAACACCGCCGTAAAAACACTTTCAGCTGATGATATTGCAGTTTATCCCACACAAGTAACTGATTATGTGAATGTACAAATCAAATCAAACATCAACAACATACAACTTGTAAATGCGGCTGGTCAAAAGGTCCGTGAATTCAAACAAATTGATGCCAAAAGTGTACGCATCGACATGAATTCACTGAATCGTGGCTTGTACCATGTGGTGGTGATTGATGAAAACGGATTTAAAGGCAATGCAAAAGTGGTAAAAATGTAAACAGGTAATGATTAGATTGAATTAGTAAGATGTGCTCTCTGCCTGGCTGCCTGGCCGGGCGGAGAGTTTTTTTTTCAACAAGTAAAATCACCAACCATGCAATTCACACGAAAACAACTGATCTTCGGCATCCTGCTGATAGCAATCGCGGCTTGCCAGCCCAAACAGGAACCCGGCAACAGCACCGAAATAGCCAAACCCGCACTGCAATTAAAACAAGCCGAAGTGTATGTGACCGCGAAAGATTCGGGGCAAAAGTTAGCACGCCTGTCCGATGCGCTTTTCACTGACCTGGTTCAGCCCGACGAAAGCTACCCCACCCTGATGTTGGATGCCTCGAAGCGTTTTCAGACCATCGAGGGCTTTGGAGGGGCCATTACCGATGCTGCGGCCGAAACTTTTTATAAAATGCCCGAAAGCATTCAACAGGAAATCATCACCGCCTATTACGACCCGGAACAAGGGATTGGTTACACCATGGCCCGCACCCACATCAACAGCTGCGATTTCTCCAGCAAGAGTTACGCTTATGCCGAGGTGGAGAACGACACTGAACTGAAGCATTTCAGCATAGCATCCGACCGCGAATACCGGATCCCGATGATCAAACGGGCCATCGAAGCGGCTCCCGGCGGCTTGAAAATGCTGGCTTCGCCCTGGAGTCCTCCGGCCTGGATGAAAACCAACAACCACATGTTACAGGGCGGCAAGTTAAAGCCCGAATATGCTCAAACCTGGGCCGATTACTTTGTGAAATTCACCAGGGAATACGAACAGGAAGGCATTCCCATCTGGGGTTATACCGTGCAAAACGAACCCATGGCCGTACAAACCTGGGAATCGTGCATCTACACCGCCGAAGAGGAACGCGACTTTGTGAAAAATCACCTGGGCCCCACCCTGCACCAGGCCGGTCTTTCCGATAAGAAACTGATTGTATGGGACCACAACCGTGGCATCATGTACCAAAGGGCCAAAGTGGTGTACGACGATCCCGAAGCTTCGAAATATGTTTGGGGAACCGGCTTTCACTGGTACGTGGGCGATCATTTCGACAATGTGAAACTGCACAACGAAGCCTTCCCCGACAAGAAACTCCTGTTCACCGAAGGCTGCGTGTATCCCTTCAACTATGCGGAACTTGACCAGTGGCACTGGGGCGAACGTTACGGCGAATCGATCCTGAACGACCTGAACAATTCCACCGTGGGTTGGATCGACTGGAACATTTTGCTGGACGAAACCGGCGGGCCCAACCATGTACACAATTATTGCTTTGCGCCGCTGGTGGGCAACACCCAAACCGGGGAACTTATTTACATGAATTCCTACTATTACCTGGGGCATTTCTCAAAATTCATCCGCCCCGGCGCTCAGCGTATCGTCTGCTCATCGAACTACGATGACTTGCAGGCCACGGCCATGGTGAACCCCGACGGCAGTGTGGTGGTGGTGGCACTGAACCTATCAGATGCGGCCATTGCCTACAAAATCTGGATCGACGGGAAAGTGATGGACGCCCTGTTGGCGCCCCACGCCATCAGCACGGTGGTTTTTCAGTAGCAACTACCTGAATACTTTTAAATACAAAAGGCTGTCTGTTCGCGGGCAGTCTTTTTTTGGGGGGATTGAAAGCAATGGAAAGCGGTTGAAAGCAATTGTCTGCAGGATTGCTTTCCTTAACAATTTTATTCCAGTAGCAGAAGCATTCAGCAAGTTCTTCTAAAATGTCAGCGGCCAGTCGTTCACCGGTTTCAGGTTGCAACTTGAGAAGATGAAGGAAAAGTAACTGAGTACGCTAGCAGTTTCCAAGTCTCATTTGGGTTTTTTTCTTTCAATGATCCGAAATGTAAGATTCAATTTCTTGACTTGAACACGCATTTTCTCGACTTGTCTATTCAATTTCCGATCTGAAACATTCGTTTTCTTGACATGAAGAGGCGATTTCCGTACTTGAAGATTCGATTTCTCTACTTTAAGATTTATTTTCTGCACCTTAAGAGGCAATTTATGCCTTGTAAAATGAAGTTTCGTCATGTGAAGATCGACTCGCGCCAATGAAAGATGCAATTTCGTCAGGTGAAGATCCTTTCGCGCATTGGGAACATGCAATTT
>JAFGVJ010000302.1 GCA_016938055.1 Prolixibacteraceae bacterium | reverse complement strand
TATAAGCTTTGCCGTTGTTGAGTGGTTAGATGTTTTTACAAGGAACGAATATAAAGACATCGTACTCGATAGTTTGCGGTATTGCCAGCAAGAAAAGGGGATGGAAATATTTGCATGGTGCATAATGACCAGCCATGTCCATTTGATTTTCAGAAGTGGCGGGGGACAGAAACCAGAATTGCTTATAGGTGATTTTAAACGGTTCACCAGTAAAGCAATTGTAAAAGCTATTATTGAAAATCCAAAAGAGAGCAGGAAAGAATTTCTACTTGAGCGATTCAGAAATGCGGCGAATAGCGCATCGAATGTAAGCCAATATCAGTTTTGGAGGCACGATAACCATCCCATTGAATTATGGAGCAACAAAGTAATAGATGAAAAAATCGATTACGTACATAAAAATCCTGTAGAAGCAGGTTTGGTGTTCAGGGCAGAAGATTACATTTATAGCAGTGCCATTGACTATGCAGGAGAAAGGGGTTTGTTGGACGATGTGATAATTGTTAGGTAGTGCAATAAACTGAAAACCACGCGATGCAATCGCGCGGTAGCGGAGGCAATCGCGCGGTAGCGGAGGGGACTGCCTACTGATACTGCCTACTGGCGGCTCAGGCTTACAGTTCCTAAACTCTCCTCCAAGGCGCCATCACCCGTTCAAGCGCTTCCCTCCCCTGCATCCACGAAAGAAAAACGCCGTAATTGGTGATGGGTACATCCACGCTGCGCAGGTCGCGCAAACGGGCTTGTAGTTTTTGATGGCTAATCATGCAACCGCCACAATGGATAATCAGTTTGTATTTTGAAAGATCTTTGTTGTCCTGAAACTCCCTGCCAAAATTGAATTCAACTTTCACCCCGGGGTATGCTGCTTTGATTTTATTGGGAATCTGAACGGTGCCTATGTCTTCCTGAATTCTGGAATGATTGCATGCTTCAGCGATCAATATGCGGTCGCCCTCACAGAGCTGGTCCATGGCAGCAATTCCCTGGTAAAAATCGTTAAGCCGGCCTTTGCTTCCATGGTTGATCATCATCACCGAAAAAGTGGTGAGTGGAATATCGGAAGGCACCCAGCGGTGCATGATGTCCATGGCCTGTGAATCGGTAATGATGGCGGACGGCCGTTTGTTGAAACTGTTCAGAAAATCATCGAAACGTTTTTTTTCTGCTGCAGCATCTTTACCCCGTGCTTTGCCAAGGTCCATGCGGTAGGCCACCGGGTAGGCCATTTTTCGGGTAAGGTATTCCACGGCCATGGCCTGCGGGCGTAAAAACCTTCCCTGGGGGGTTTCTTCATCCATGGGGATGTTCAGGATATAAAACTCATCGGGCTGAACAAAGGGGAGCAATTCGACAGAACTGTTGCGCTTTTCATAATGCTCAAGGATGAAATTCAGAACGGTCGGCCTCGATAGTGGCTCGATCACCGAAAGTGACAGAGATGGATAGAATTTTAACAATGGCAAGGCAGCTACAACGGCATCGGTTTTTGATCGGTGATTTTCGCTGAAAAGATTGAAAACAACAAACATCTGTTTATCAAGCTCACGAACTTGCTCAATGATCTGTGCTTCTGCTTCAAATTCACTGGAGGAAGGATCAATCACCAGCATGATCAAATCACATTCTTTTAGTGCATTCAGCACTTTGGCTTTCTTCTTGTCCCCTAAAACACGTTGTTCGTCGAGGCCAGCCGTATCGTAAAATTTCACAGGACCCAAACCATGAATTTCCTGCAGGGCAATTTTGGTATCGGCCGTAGTTCCGGGCGTGGGGTCGGTAATGGATGTTTCCTGTTGGGTGAGCAGGTTCATCAGGCTGCTTTTGCCTGAATTCATTTTACCGAAAAAACCAATGTGATCGCGATCGACAGACATGTTTCAAAGCTTAAAATTCGGTTTTAAAGTTAACAGCTTTTCCCGCAAAAAAAAGCAAGCCTCGAAATCTTTAGCTGTCACAAAATGGCCTTTTATTTCCTGATATTTTATTCGTGTGTTTCAATATAAATTTTAGTTTTGTAATGTGAAGACAGCTCAGATGGAAAAGATTGCCATATTTCCCGGATCGTTTGATCCGTTTACCATAGGACACGAATCAATTGTTATGAGGGCGCTGCCCTTGTTTGACAAGATCATCGTGATGCTCGGCCTGAACCATTCCAAGAAGTATTTCTTTCCCATTGAAGCCCGACAACAAATGATTGAGGACCTCTTTCACGATGAGCCGAAAATTAAGGTAGAAACTCACAATGGATTGACCATTGATTTCTGCAAAAAACACGGGGCCACCTATATCCTCAGAGGACTTCGCACTGCTGCTGATTTTGAATACGAAAGAGCCATTGCACAGGTCAATAAAAAAATGCACCCGGCTATTGAAACGGTCTTTTTGTTGACCATGCCTGAACATACACCGGTCAATTCTTCGGTGGTACGTGATATTTTATTGCATCGTGGTGATGCTTCACTTTTTCTTCCCCTGAAACTCGACATTAAAAATTATTTGAGGTATGAGAATGAATAGTGCTATCGGGTTATGGAGCTTTTTCCTGCTGCTTGCTTTTCATGGGCAAGGGGCCGAATTAAAATGGAACAATCCGGCATATGCAGGTGCCTCCTTCAGCTTTTATACCATACCAAATTTCCTCACCGAAAAACAGGAAATGGTAGGCGAAAGCGCTGTTCAAGCCGATGGTACTTTCACCTGCACCATCAATCTGAGCAAAACCTCAGCTGTATATTGTGACTTTGATGTTTACAAAGGTTGGCTGGTCCTCAGCCCCGACGATGTAGTAGAATTGGTTTTGCCCCCCAGGGAAGAAAAAAAATCATCGAACCCCTATTTTCGTCCAAAGGTGGTTCACTTTGGTGTGAAGGGAGTTCCAAGCGACAATATCAATCTGCTCATTGCCAATTTCACCCGGCAGTACAACCTTAAAATGAGCCAAAACATGCAGCAGATTTTTTACCGTCGGTCGCTGGAAACAGCCGAGACGGTGGTGGCCGAACTGCAAAGCATGTTCCCTGCAACCAGCAACGAATATTTCGAAAATTTCAAAAAATACAAATATGCTTCGGTGAAATACACCGCGCTGATTCAGGATCCAAGCCCCATCATGGAGGAATACTTCATCGATCAGCCCATTTTGTACGATCACCCCGATTACGCCGAACTGTTTGACAAATTGTTTCCCAAATACCTGCAGTACGCCACCCAACAAACCAATGGCCAGAAAGTTAGCATCATGCTCAATTCAGGATCATACGAACAACTACTCGATTGGCTCACCCTCGACATGCTCTTTGATAAGTTGATGGCCGAAGCCATTGTGTTGAAAGGCATCAAGCCACTCTTCTATTCCAAACGATTCAATACAGCAGGGCTTTTCAATATTTTACAAAAAATCACCGACACTTCGAAAATGGCCGTGCACCAGGCAAGCTCCAAAAGTATATTTAACGAACTGGCGCGCACCATGTATGGTGCCATTGCCCCTGCCCTCGACCTGATTGACATCAACGGGAATTTTGTGAGCTGGGAAAGTTTCACCGGAAAATATGTGTATCTCTGTTTCACCCGCACCGACAACGAAAAGTTCGCGGCCCATAAAGAACTGATGAAACAGTTTCAGATTACCTACGCCAGTGATTTGGCCATAGTGGTGGTGATTGAAGACGATCAGCTGGAGAAAAATGCAGCCCTGTTGAAAAACGATGGATTTGAATGGACCGTTTTGCGGGGGCAAACCCGACGTGAAATCTATGAAAACTACAATGTGCGGATACTCCCCACTTATTTCCTGATTGATCCACAGGGACGAATGGCTGGCTCGCAAGCGCCCTGGCCCGATGAAAACTTCGAGATGCAGTTTTCAAACATCCTGAAAGCTACTAAGAATTAAGTCTGAACAAAGCAAGCAGCGAGGCATAGGTATTGGTAAGAATACGTTTCATTTCGTTGGCCTGTATCCATTGTACCTTTTCGATGCCCTCGGTGAGCTGAGGCACAGGAGTTTCATTTCCATGGTAGCGCATGACATACCAATAAGTTGGTTTTAAAACCCAGGTATTTACTTTTTTGGGATGTGCATAAATATGGTAGCTGGTTGCATGGAATTTTTCCAGGATCAGTCCCGTCAACCCTGTTTCTTCTTCCACTTCGCGCAAGGCAGCTTCAGCCCTGGTTTCACCTGCTTCGATTTTCCCTTTGGGTAAATCCCACTTTCCGAACCGTTCCATGCAGAGCAAGGCTTTTTCAGCATTGAATACAAGACCACCAGCCGCTTCAATGGTTTTAAAGTAGCTGCAAAACATTGACCATACATCACCCGTACCTGTCAAATAAAGGTTTCGGCCTTCGGGATCGTTCAAAAAAACCGACCACCATTTCCGGATATCAGCCGCTTCAGCAATGACACCATAAAGGGTTCCGGGAATTAATGATTTGTTAAAGCCCGGATCGACAAATACAATTCGGTCATTGAAAAAAACTTTGTACATTTGCCATGAATTATTTAAAACATTAAGCATGAAAGAATTCGAAGTTGAAGTAGCCCATCGACTCTTACAAATAAACACAATAAAAGTACAACCATCAAATCCTTTTACCTGGGCTTCAGGATGGTTGTCGCCTATTTATTGTGATAACCGGAAAATCCTTTCCTATCCCGAAACCCGTGATTTTATCTGCGAACAATTCACAAGGATTGTTAAGGAAAAATATCCAAATGCCGAAGTGATTGCAGGTGTAGCCACCGGAGCTATCGCACACGGGGTACTGGTTGCCAACAAACTGGGACTTCCCTTTGTATATGTGAGATCGAAACCGAAAGATCACGGTCTGGAAAACCTGATCGAAGGGGATTTGAAACCCGGTCAAAAAGTCGTGGTGATTGAAGACCTGGTATCGACCGGCGGCAGCAGTCTCAAAGCAGCCGAAGCCCTCACCAGTTTTGGCGGCGATGTATTGGGCATGGTCGCTATCTTTACTTATAATTTTCCGGTAGCCAACGAGAATTTCCAAAAAGCCGGTCTCGAATTACACACCCTGAGCAATTATCAAACCCTGATAGACATAGCGCTGGAACGGGGCGAAATTCAGGAAGATGACATTGAACGCCTGCAAAACTGGAGGGAAAATCCTTCGGAATGGGGTAAATAAACAACAGTACCTTTCAACGAAATACTTAAACGACCGGAACCTGAAAATTCCGGTCTGTTGTTTTCAAAACGAATGAACCATGGGAATTAGCAAATATGTGAGCGATGTTAAAACCATCAAGCACAACAATGAGCTTGTTTTTCAATTTCTTTCCAACTTCAACCAGTTGGGTAAGTTCTTCAATGAATATACGCTGGCACAAATTTCGCAACAGGTTCCGGGTGTGAAAATTGACGGATTCCGTTCCGATACCGACAGCTGTCATTTCACCATCAACAACCATGGAGAAGCTGGTTTACGCATCATCGAAAGGGACATCCCAAAAACAATCAAAATTACCGGTGAAGGGAACATTCCGTTTGAACTGTTTTTGTGGATCCAGCTGGTACCGGTCTCTGCTTATGAATCAAAAATCAGGTTGACCCTTCATGCCGATCTGAACATGATGCTGAAACTGATGGCTGGCAAAAAATTGCAGGAAGGCATTAACAAACTGGCCGATGCTTTGACCTTGCTCCCCTACCAACAATGACATTGTGTCGGGAAGTAGTCACTCAGTCACATCAAATGACAAATGCTACTTCTTTGAATTGATACATTCGGATTTCCCCGTCACTGGTTTCCAGCTTAAGGCGGCCATCGGTATGCACCCCCATAAGTCTGGCCGAGAACCTTCCTTTTGAATCGGCATAATCGGCCTGAATGCCAAACCGGTACAATTTTTTTTCGTAAGCCCAATCGATTGCAGCAAAGCTGCCAGCACGTAACATTTCGTAATAACGGTTGATTGAATTCAACAAACGGATCAATAAAGCTTCAGCAGGTGTTTCCACATTCAACACATTGAACAGGGAAACCGGGTTTGGAAGTGTTTCACTAAAAGTTTGTTGGTTCACATTCAGTCCAATACCGGCTACCGACTGAGCCAGTGTACTCCCCATAATGGCATTTTCAATTAAAATGCCTGCAATTTTCCGATTTTCCACATACACATCGTTGGGCCATTTAATGAAAACATCATTGATCAATTCATCCAATACAGCGGTAATCCCCAGTGTAATAAGCTTAGAAATCATAAACTGGCGGGAAACCGGAAGAAAAGATGGCTGCAAAAAAATACTCATCAAAATGTTCTTTCCCGGCTCACTCTCCCATCGGTTGTTGATTTGTCCGCGACCATGGGTTTGTTCCTTCGACACCACCACTGTTCCTTCTTTCCATTGGTCTTTTGCCAAATGGGCAGTGGCATAGTTGTTGGTAGAGTCCACACGGTCGAATTTTATTATTGTATTACCAATTATTTCTGCCATAATTACCGGGCTATTAAATCGCTAAAAATTCTATTTTTGTAGAACATGCACGCAAATATATGGATAACATAACAGAAACCCATTCAGCAAACATTTTATTCAACGCAATCATTGAAGGAGTTCAAAGAAAAAAAGGAGAACAAATTATCGATTTAGATCTGACAAGATTAGAATCTGCCGAATGTGATCACTTTATCATTTGTCATGGAAATTCAAACACACAGGTTGAAGCCATTGCCCGTTCGGTTGAGGAAACAGTTGGGGAAATAACAGGCGAAAACGCCTCACACACTGACGGATACCGTAACGCTCAGTGGATTTTACTGGATTATACCGACATCATGGTACACATCTTCCAAAAAGAATTCAGGAATCATTACGATTTGGAATCACTTTGGGCCGATGCCAATATAAAAACATTTAACGCTGATAATTAATACAAAATGGCAAATACAAAGAAAAAGAAAGATATCCCCACGGATCCCTTGAAACCAAATAATTCAGGCAAGGGGAAACCAAAATTCAACATGACCTACTTTTATGTAGCCATCATTCTTGTTTTATTTGGAATTCAGTTTTTTTCTACCGGATCAAGCCCTGTAAAAACCGTTTGGCTCGAAGTGAAAAACACCATGATCAAAAATGGCGATGTGGAAAAAATCATCGTCATGAACAAGGCTGAAGCCCACATATACCTGAAAAAAGAAAGCTACGACAAATATGCCGAGAAATTGGGCACCGGAATGTCCAAACCAAGTGTTAACGGTCCGCATTTTTTCTTCACTTTTGCTTCACCCGATAAGTTTGAGGAAAACCTTCATGCTGCACTTGCCGAATATGGTCTTCAGGATGAAATCTACCTCGACTACGATGAAACATACGACTGGGGAGGTATTTTAAACTTCCTGTTCCCCATTGCGCTGATCATCTTTTTCTGGTGGTTCATTTTCCGCAGAATGAGTAAAGGAACAGGAGCCGGCCCTGGTGGTGGCATCTTCAGTGTGGGAAAATCACAGGCAAAACTCTTCGACAAAGATCAAAAAGTAACCACCACCTTTAAGGATGTTGCCGGTCTGCTTGAAGCAAAACAGGAAATTGAAGAGATTGTTTCTTTCCTCAAGAATCCTACAAAATATACCAAACTGGGAGGAAAAATACCCAAAGGTGCTTTGCTTGTTGGCCCTCCAGGAACAGGAAAAACGCTGCTGGCCAAAGCTGTTGCCGGCGAAGCTCATGTCCCTTTCTTCTCCATGTCGGGTTCCGATTTTGTGGAGATGTTTGTGGGTGTTGGCGCCTCCAGGGTACGCGATTTATTCAAGCAAGCCAAGGAAAAATCCCCTTGCATTGTTTTCATCGATGAAATTGACGCCATAGGACGGGCCAGGGGTAAAAATCCGAACATGGGCTCCAACGACGAAAGAGAGAATACCCTGAACCAGTTGCTTACCGAAATGGACGGTTTCGATACCAACTCGGGGGTGATCATCCTGGCAGCAACCAACCGCGCCGATATCCTCGACCGTGCCCTGATGCGTGCCGGCCGATTCGACCGTCAGATCCATGTGGAACTTCCCGACCTGAACGAACGTGAAGCCATCTTCAATGTTCACCTGAAACCCGTGAAAATTTCCAGTGAAATCAACGCCCGTTTCCTATCCAAACAAACTCCCGGCTTTTCGGGCGCCGACATTGCCAACGTATGCAACGAAGCAGCCCTGATTGCCGCCAGGAACGACCATGAATTTGTGGTCAAACAGGATTTCCTCGATGCTGTTGACCGGATTATTGGTGGTTTGGAAAAGAAAAATAAAATCATTTCAATCGATGAAAAGAAAACCATTGCTTATCACGAGGCCGGACACGCCGCGGTAAGCTGGTTGTTAAAGCATGCGCATCCCTTGGTAAAAGTCACCATTGTTCCCCGTGGGAAAGCCCTGGGAGCTGCATGGTACCTGCCCGAAGAACGCTCCATTACCACCAAAGATCAAATGTTGGACGAAATGTGTGCAACCCTGGGTGGCCGTGCTGCTGAAGAACTGGTATTCAAAAGCATTTCATCAGGCGCTCAGAACGACCTTGAAAGGGTGACCAAACAAGCTTATGCCATGGTATCTTATTTTGGCATGAGCGAAAAAATAGGGAACCTCAGCTATTATGATTCATCGGGGCAAACTGATTACAGTTTTACCAAACCCTATAGCGAAAAAACAGCTCAACTCATCGATCAGGAAATCAAATCATTGATCGACGAATCTTATGAACGTTGTAAAAAAGTGCTGAGTGAACACGCCCAACAACACAAGATTTTGGCTGAGCGTTTACTCGAAAAAGAAGTGCTGTTTACTGAAGATCTGGAAGAAATTTTTGGCCCGCGCCCAGGCAGCGAAGAACATGCCCAACATGTTGCTTTAGAAGCCAACACGGAAAAAAAGGCCACCCGTAAGAAAAAAACCGAAGTGCCGCTTGAATTGGGAAATAAAGAAGATCAAACAGCTTCAGCAAATAGCGAACAAGCCACAGAAACGACCTAGATGAGTTCATCGTCGCGCGAAAAAATATTGAAACGCCTTCAAAACGATGCCCGGGATACTGCAGCAGATGCAGTTCCGGGCATTTCTTTTTTTAAACCCGACGATCGTCCCTTGCTGCAAATCTTTCAGGAGCAAGTTCTTTCAGTTCAAGGAGAACTCATCAAGTGCACCAGTCGTGATCAATTACTGCAAGCATTTAACATCGTGCTGATAGAAAAAAAGCTTGAAAGAATATATTGTGCAGAACCAACCATCCGAGCGCTCTTCAACATCGATTTCACACCTACACTGAACCACACCTCCGATGCAGCCATCACCGGGTGCGAATTGCTGGTGGCCCACACAGGGTCTGTTATTGTTTCTACGGCTCAAACCAAAAGCAGGCGCACTTTTGCCTTTCCGCCGGTTCACATCGTGGTGGCATACAGCAATCAACTGGTAGGTCATCTGGACGAAGCGCTCAAACTATTGGCAAGAAAATATGATCAGCATTTGCCGTCACAAATTACAGTTATCACAGGACCAAGCCGGACTGCCGACATTGAAAAAACATTAGTTTTAGGGGCACATGGCCCAAAAGAGCTGATTATTTTCTATCTTGATGTAGATTTTGTTTAATAATCAAAGAAAAACATCATGGAAAAAGATTGGAAACAAGTATTTTTGACGGGCGAACTGTACCGGGCAGAAATTGCAAAGGAACTTCTGGAAAACAACGGCATCCAGGCTGTTGTCCTCAATCAGAAAGATTCATCGTATACTGCATTTGGAAACATCGAAGTGTATGTGAATGAACAAGATGAAATCCGGGCAAATGAAATTTTAAAAGAGCTGAAAAATTGAAAAGAATTTTTGAAAGAGGCTTTAGTGGATTCATCTATGTGGCGTTGACACTGGGCAGCATCATTCTGGGGAAATATACTTTTTTTGTATTTTTCACCCTGGTGCTTTCCTATACTTTGTTTGAATTTTACCGTTTGTGCAAAAGTGCAGGATATAAACCTCAGATCATGAACGGAATTCTGATCTCAGTTTACCTGTTTTTGGCATTCTTTTTTTACGACCTGAAAATTATCGGCGAGGTCATATTCCTGGGCCTTATCCCCCTGTTAATGTCAGTGGCCATTTATGAATTATTAAGAAACAACCATCATCCTGTACAAAACATTGCCCTCACACTGATGGGCATTGCCTACATTGCCTTTCCCTTTTCTGTTCTCAACTTCATCATTTCACCTTACGAACAGAACCCTGAGATATATGTACCCGAAGCCCTGATTGGACTTTTCATCATTCTTTGGGCCAACGATTCGGGTGCCTTCCTGTTTGGCAGCTGGTTGGGTAAAACGAAAATGATTGAGAGAATTTCACCACACAAAACCTGGGAAGGGGCCATCGGCGGAGCTGTATTTGCAGTAGCAATAACACTGATACTCTATCGTTTCATTGGTTTTTTGAGTCCGGTACATACCATCGCTGTTACCCTGCTCACTGTTATAGCCGGTACACTGGGCGATTTGACCGAATCCATGATCAAACGTAATTTTCAAGTGAAAGATACCGGAGCCATTATGCCCGGTCACGGAGGGCTGCTCGACCGCTTCGACAGCATGTTGTTTGCAGCCCCCATCTATTTTATTTACATTACGCTGGTTTTAAACTAATACATTATGAGGGTTCACAAAGAAGGCAGAATCACCCTGTTGATCGTGGCCATTTTTATAGTCATCGTGAATTATGCCGTCATCAGGCTGAGCAAAAACGAATACATCATTTATTCGGTTGCAGCACTTTCAATTGCCCTGTACCTGTTCAACTTATGGTTTTTCAGAGTGGTTTCGCGCCCGGTGATCAACGATGAAAATGCCATCATTGCTCCCTGCGATGGTAAAGTGGTGGTCATTGAAAACAGTCTGGAAAGTGAGTTTCTGAACGAGGAATGCATCCAGATATCCATTTTTATGTCGCCCCTCAATGTGCACATGAACTGGTATCCTGTAAGCGGCAAAGTGTTGTATGCAAAGATACACCGGGGCAGCCATCTGGTGGCATGGGCACCCAAATCATCCACCCACAACGAACGTTCATCGGTAGTGATTGAAAAACCCAACGGCAGAAAAATACTGGTGCGGCAAATAGCCGGAGCAGTTGCCCGCCGCGTGGTATGCTATGCCCGTGAAGGCAGTTATGCTGAACAAAACGGCCACCTGGGCTTCATCAAATTTGGCTCCCGCGTTGATTTGTTCCTGCCAAAAGATGCGCTTGTAAAGGTCGAGTTGAACCAAAATGTTACCGGCACCCAAACCGTGATAGCCCGTTTCAAAGCATGATGAAAAAAATATTGGCTAATACAGTGGCTTTTATTCCCAACTTGTTCACCCTCTCGAACCTGGTTTGCGGGGTGCTGGGCATTTACTTTGCTTTCGAAAACCAGCTAGCAACAGCTTTCTACCTCATGTTACTGGCTGCCCTTTTCGATTTTCTGGATGGTTTTCTGGCCCGCTTGCTGAAAGTCTCAGGGGAGTTGGGCAAGCAACTCGATTCCCTGGCCGACCTGATAACTTTTGGATTGTTACCAGGTGTAATGCTTTTTTCCGTTCAACGCATGCTCTTCAATGTTGAAGATGGAAACTTTCAGCATCTCACTATCTTTCAATGGTTCATGCTGATCAGTCCGCTGCTGATCCCTGTGTTTTCTGCTTTACGCCTGGCAAAATTCAACATCGATACCCGGCAAAGTCATTCCTTCATTGGCTTGCCTACCCCTGCCAACGCGCTTTTCATAGCCTCATTGACGACCAACATTGTTCAGCAAAACAACTTACTTCCAGCTTTCATTTTCCATCCTGTTAGCCTTACCTGCATCACATTGTTTTTCTCGGGCTTACTGGTTTCAGGCCTACCCTTATTTGCCTTAAAATTTAAAAATTTTGGCTGGAAAGGCAACGAAATCCGTTACCTCTTTTTGATGCTGTCTTTACTGATTATCGGGGCATTTCAACTGCCCGGCATCATGTACATTATTTTGTTGTATCTCGTGCTATCTTTAGTAAGTTCCTTCAAATCAGCTAACATAAAATAAAACAGCAGAAGTTATTTTTTATCCCAAATTTTAGGTTTCTATTTTTTTTTTACATAACTTTGGTTCTCTGATATCCAAAAGGGCTGATCATACCATGATGCCACGAGGTATCGAACTTCAATGAACCACTAAAAAAAGACTGTCATGAATGCAAAAAAAACCCTCTTTCTGCTGATCATCCTGAGCCTTCAAATCAGCAGTTTTTCACAAGGCCTTGTGGAAGAAAATAAAGTATGGAACTTGGGAATAAAAGGAACCGAAGGTGATACTTATGGTAATCATCACACCATCCTGAAAGATGAAATAAGCATTGACGATGTTAAATATCTGAAAGTTTATGAGTCGGTTACTTATCCTTATAATTGGAGTGAAATCGGTTATCGCATCAGGGAGGATTCAGGATTTGTTTATTTCAGAATATATGATGATCCCGAAATGATTCTCTACAATTTTAATCTTAAAACAGGTGATTCCATCCTGGTACATGGTTCATATTATTTTGTTGTCGACTCATTGGTCACCAAAAATATACAAGGGAAAATGCTCAAACACTGGTACATGAGCTATGAACATACCATTCAAGAGCTTTGGATCGAAAATTATGGTTCTACCACTGGCATTTTGAATCCATGGAGTGGCTTTACTGTGGGTGCCGATTTTTATCTGCTTTGTGTAAGTAAAAATGAAGAAATCTTGTACATGAATCCAAAATTCAACACCTGTCATATCGATAATTCTACCAGTGTTCAATTGCAGGAAATGAATAAACATCCCTTACAAATCAGCACCAATCCCGAAGGCCTGCTCAGTGTCACCATGAAAGAAAGCATAAAGGGTCAGCTCTATTTATACACCACCAATGGACAACTGTTAGGCAAAGAACTGATCGATCAGCCATATCATGAATTTTGCACCCCAGGCCAGGGTACTGCGCTTTATCGTTTTATCAGCGAGAACGGGGTTGTTCAATCGGGTAAGATTCCTTTGCAACCATAAACATCGCAAAAGTTTTTCATCAATTGATACCAGGGCCGGCAGGTACTTCGAAGTTTTGTTTCGGGTAACTGCCGGTCTTGTGCTGTTTTAGTTTTGCAAAAAGATGTTACCTTTGCGGGCAAATTTATTTTCAGATGAGCAGTCAGGAAAGATACGATCAGCGGGGGGTTTCGGCGTCGAAAGAAGACGTACACAAGGCCATTCGGAACATCGATCAGGGTTTGTTTCCCAAAGCCTTCTGTAAAATTGTGCCCGATTATCTGGGTGGTGATCCTGCGTATTGCAACATTATGCATGCCGATGGCGCCGGCACCAAATCATCCCTGGCCTACATGTACTGGAAAGAAACCGGTGATCTCAGTGTTTGGAAAGGCATTGCCCAGGATGCACTGATCATGAACATCGACGACCTCTTGTGCGTTGGTGCTACCAACAATATTTTGCTTTCATCCACCATTGGCCGAAATAAAAACAAAATATCGGGCGATGTAATTGCAGCCATTATCAACGGCACTGAAGAACTGTGTACTGAACTCACCAACATGGGAGTGACAGTGATTCCAACCGGAGGTGAAACGGCCGATGTGGGTGACCTGGTCAGAACCATCATTGTGGACTCCACAGTGACCTGCCGCATGAAACGCTCCGAGGTCATCAGCGCTCATCACATTGCCCCCGGCGATGTGATCGTGGGTTTGTCATCATCGGGTCAGGCCACGTATGAAACATCCTACAACGGCGGCATGGGCAGCAATGGCCTCACCTCGGCCCGCCACGATGTTTTCGGAAAATACCTGGCGGCAAAATACCCCGAAAGCTTCGATCCCGAAGTTCCCGAAGAATTGGTTTACGCCGGCAACTATGAACTGACCCAAAACCTTGAAAACCTGGGCATCGATGCCGGAAAATTGGTGTTATCACCTACCCGCACCTATGCCCCGATCATCAAAAAAGTGCTGGACATTTTCCGCCCCGATATCCATGGGATGATCCATTGTTCGGGAGGTGCCCAAACCAAGGTGCTGCATTTTGTGGACAATGTTCATGTGATCAAGAACAACCTTTTCCCGGTTCCTCCGCTTTTCGAGATAATTCAAAAAGAATCGGGTACTGATTGGAAAGAAATGTACAAAGTATTCAACATGGGCCACCGTTTTGAAATTTATACCGATCAGGAAACAGCCAATGGCATCATCGAAATTTCAAAATCATTCAAAGTAGATGCCCGTGTTGTGGGTTATGTCACTGATTACGAAGGAAAAAAATTGACCATTGATTCACCCTTTGGGACCTTTGAATACTAGCTTCGCACAATTCCTCCCGGACTTCAATCATTTACATTCTGAATTCAATTGCAACAATAATAAAGCATCGTTATGGCAAACAGCATATTAGAAAAATTTGAAAACATCCAATATCGTTTCGACGAAGTAGGTCAGCAAATCACAGACCCAAACGTGATGAAAGACATGAAGCGGTATGTGAAACTGAACCAGGAATACAAAAGACTCGACGATTTGGTGAAAGCCTTCACCGCCTATAAAAACATTATCGACAACCTGGCATCAACCAAAAAGATGCTGGAAACCGAGAAAGACGAAGAAATGCGCGAAATGGCCAAGGAGGAAATGGATATCCTGGCTGAACAAATGGAAATCAGAGAACAGGAGATAAAACTATTGCTGGTGCCGGCTGACCCCGAAGACAGTAAAAATGCCATCCTCGAAATACGTGCTGGTACCGGTGGTGACGAAGCCAGTATTTTTGCCGGCGACCTTTTCCGTATGTATTCCAAATTTTGTGAACGCAAGGGCTGGCGACTCGAAGTAACCAACATCAGTGAAGGTACCTCGGGTGGCTACAAGGAAATAGTTGCCAAAGTAAGCGGCGATGGAGTTTATGGTATCCTGAAATACGAATCGGGCGTACACCGGGTACAAAGGGTACCTCAAACCGAAACCCAGGGACGCGTCCATACTTCAGCAGCTACAGTGGCTGTATTGCCCGAAGCCGAGGAATTTGATGTTGACCTGAAGGACAGCGACATCCGAAAAGACACCTATTGCTCGTCGGGTCCTGGCGGCCAGAGTGTGAACACCACTTACTCGGCCATCCGTTTAACCCACATCCCAACCGGCATTGTGGTCACCTGTCAGGACGAAAAATCACAGTTGAAGAACCTGGCCAAGGCCATGACTGAATTGCGCACCCGGATCTACAATATGGAGTATCAGAAATACATCGATGAAATTGCTTCACGCCGTAAAACGATGGTGTCAACCGGTGACCGTTCGGCAAAAATCCGTACTTATAACTGGCCACAGGGAAGGGTTACTGATCACCGCATCGGTTTGACGCTTTACAATCTTCCGGTCATCATCGATGG
>JAFGVJ010000301.1 GCA_016938055.1 Prolixibacteraceae bacterium | reverse complement strand
TGTTCAACCAGCTGATGGATGTGGACAAACATTATCAGCGGAAGGAATACCTGCTGTTTTCTCACCTCGAAAAGTATGAAATCACCGGTCCGCCCAAGGTGATGTGGGGCAAGCACGACGAGATCCGCGACCAGCTGAAGGGCTGCATCGAGGTACTGCGCGAAGAATCCCTCACGGCCGATGACCTGGACGATGCCCTGGACATCCTGTTTTTCCCCACGCTGAAAGCCGTACGCGACATGACCCAGAAGGAAGAAGAAATCCTTTTCCCCATGGCCATGGATGTGCTCACGGTGGAAGACTGGTGGCAAATACACAAGCAAACGCTGGAATACGGCTTCACGCTGTACGATCCGCAAACCGAGTGGAAGCCCGAAGGTATGGTCATGGACGAACAGGATAACAGCTCCCTCACTTCCGACGGCAGCATTCAGTTGCCCAGCGGAAGTTTCACCGCCAGCGAAATCATGGCCATCCTTAATACCATCCCGGTTGACATGACCTTCGTGGACAAAAACGACAAGGTGAAGTATTTCACCCAGGGACAAGAACGCATCTTTGCACGCAGCCGTTCCATCATCAACCGCGATGTGCGCATGTGCCATCCCCCGGGAAGTACCCACATTGTGGAAAAAATTCTCGAAGATTTCAAATCGGGGAAAGCCTCCCATGCACCTTTTTGGATACAGATGAAGGGAAAATTCATCCTCATTGAGTACTACGCCTTGCGCGATGAAAAAGGTGAATACCTGGGAACCCTGGAGGTTTCGCAGGATCTCACCAAAAACAGGAGTTTGGAAGGCGAACGCAGAATTTTGGAATATTCAAAAGAAGATTAAGCATGGAACCATTGGTCATTACACCCAAAACAAAGATCTTCGATCTGCTGGAAGCTTATCCCCAGCTCGAAGATCTGCTGATTGAAGCAGCCCCGCAGTTCAAAAAATTGCGTAACCCGATGTTGCGCAAAACCATTGCCCGGATCACCACCATTGCCCAGGCAGCTGTGGTGGGCGGGCTTCATGTCGAAACATTGGTCAACCAGCTGCGCAATGCGGTGGGACAAAATCAGGAATTAATTGAAAACGAAACAATGAAGTATACTACGCAAAAACCAACATGGTTTGCCATCGAAGCAGTGGTCCATACCATCGATGCCCGTGAAATGCTCAATGCCGGTGAACACCCGGTACACGAAGTGCTGGGGGCCATCCAAAAACTGAACGAAGGAGAACTCCTGAAAGTGATTTTCCCCTTTGTGCCGGCACCCCTCATCGATAAAACCATCGGCCTGGAGCACCAGCACTGGATGGTGCAGGTAAAGGGCGATGAGGTAGTGATTTATTTTTCAAAAGACTAAGAACAGTATCACCGGAAGGAAGGTTAAAAAATACAGCAATGGCAAAACACTTATAGTTAAATCATTATGAGTGTTTTGTCATTCATTATAACTGAATAGTCAGTTTATTGAAATGCTTCCGATGGTACGGTAAAGTAAAAAACGGAACCGATTCCTTTTTCAGATTCCACGCTGATTGCTCCCTTGTTCATTTCAATAAAATCCTTGCAGATATGCAATCCTAAACCAGTTCCCTTTTCATTCGATGTACCAAATGTTGTATGGAAGGTTCCTGAGGTGAAAAGTCTTTCTACAACCTGAGTATCCATCCCCACACCTGAATCTTTGATTGAAACACGAATGGTATGGCCTGTTTTTTGGGCTTCGATGGAAACAGTGCTCTTTTCGTTTGAGAACTTGATGGCGTTCGAAAGCAAATTGCGAAGGACGGTTTCAATCATGGTTTCATCGGCAAAAACCTTCAGTTCATGATCTGCATTGACATCCAATGCAATTTTCTTTTTATTGGCCATTTCTGCCTGTAAACGGATGACCTGTTCAATCGTTTTCCTTAATTTAAAATAGGTTGGGGCAGGCGTTATTTTATTCAATTGGCTGCGCGACCAGTTCAGTAAATTCTCCAACAAAATAAAGGCATTATTTCCTTCGGAATGAAGTGCAGCAACAATTTCAGACAACTCTTCTTCGTCAAAAACTTTGATGTTTTCTTTGAGAAGTGACGATAAACCTAAAATAGAAGTAAACGGATTTTTCAGGTCGTGACCAATGATGGAAAAGAGCTTGTCTTTGGCGGCATTGCTTTTTTTCAGCTCCTCTGAATAATGTTTCAGTTTGATCTCCGATTCCCTGATTGGGGTGATGTCATGAAAGATTTCCAGCATGGCAATCTGGTTGTTATACAGGATCCCCGTTTGGCTCAATTGGATAATTTTTCCTCCCAGCAGGTTATTTTCCTCGTACATTTTGGTAACGCCCAACTCGATACCGGTTTTAAGCGGGCAGTTTGAACACTGGCTTTTGTCATCACGGTAGGTGTCCCAGCATTTTTTCCCCAGGGCATCGTACCCAAGCTGTTTAATGAAAATATTGTTTTGGAACAGGATGTTGCCCATGCTGTCCAGCACATTCATGCCCATCGGGATGGATTCGATCAAGGAATTAATCAGGTCGAGGTTTTGTTTCAATTGTTCTTCGGCCAGCTTTTGTGCATTGATATCGCGGCCAATTCCCACCAGTCCGATGAGTCGTTCCAATTCGTTGTACAAGGGAACCTTGGTGGTTTGTATCCACTGTTTTTGACCCTTTTTATCGATAAAATTTTGCTCGTTGTTGATAATGGGTTTTCCTGTCCGAAGCACCTGCATATCCTGTCTGAATCCGTTCTCGCCGTCATCAGAGGGAAACAATTCCAGATCGGTTTTCCCGATGATTTCAGATTCCGATTGGTTTCCGGTGATTGCTACATCGGCTTTGTTGGCCAAAATTTTTCGGGCATGGATGTCTTTTACATAAATTGAATCGGGAATGTTGTCGATCAAGGTTCTGAGCAGAATGCGTTCCCTTTGTATTTGTTCTAGGCTTTGTTTCTTCACCGTGATGTCATCAATGATGGCAAGGTGTTTAGATAACGAAAGGTCTTTCACCATCAATGGAGTAACGGTAAGGTTTACCCAGGCGATTGAACCATCTTTGCGGATGTATCGTTTGTCCAGATTGTACCCTTTGATTTCACCGGAGTTGAGCCTGGCCATGTTATAAAGGTCGGTTTCAACATCATCGGGGTGGGTAATGTCCATCCAGTCGGTGGTCATGATTTCTTCTTTATCCCATCCTACAATTTCGGCAAACTTATCGTTAATATCTATGATTTGATGATGTTGTGAATCGATCAGGGCAATGCCCATGGGGGCTTCTTCAAAGATGGACCGAAAGCGCTTTTCACTTTGCATGAGCAATTCCTGCATCATTCGGTTTTGAATGATGGAGCCGGCTTGTTTTACATAGAGTTCAATGAAATTTCCTTCGTTGATGGCTTGTTTTGTTAAGGTGAAAAAGTGGACTGCCCCTAGTAATTCATCACCCTTATTGATCCCGATGGTATAGATGTGATGAATACCCACCATTTTCTGGAGGGTCTTCGCTGCAAATTCAGGGAACTGCTGCATCGAGAATTCTGCCAAGCCACCTTTGAACTCAGTAAATTTTCCGGTTTTGAAGCGTTCATTTAAGGTCTGATGTAATTTAAATTTTTTCCCAATAAGCTTGAACCCGGTAATTTTCTCGGCTTTGCTGATCCAGCTTTGTTCCAGTCCTGCTACATCAATGAGCTGGGTTTCTTTGATATCCTCTTTAATTTCGACATAAAGGACAACAGCATGAGGAAAGAGTGATTGAAGGTTCTTGCAGATGTACTGATAGCAGCTTTTCAAATCGGGAAGTTCAAGGATGTCATACGATGCCTTATTGAGCAGATTCAATAAATTTTCCTTTTCACGGCATTTTTGTTCGCTTTGATCCACCAGCCGACGATCGTCAATCGAAAACAGGACAAAGGTGGCAGGGTCATCGTTGAGGATGGAACAGCTTGTTTCCAGCTGAAGGTGTTCCTTGTTTTTTGTGACCAGCGATGAAGCTGTAGCGGTGTATTCAGCATGGGTCAATGAAGTTGCCTCAAGGTATTTTTGATACAATTGCTCATTGAATGCTTGGGGAAATAACAATGAAAAAATGTTTTTCCCGGATAGTTCGTTTTCACTGTATTGATGGATAGCATTAGCCAATTGATTCGAAACAAGGATGTAGCCTTCGGGGTTGGTTAAAACCATTGGCACCTGGATCGAATTCATTATCTGAAGGATGACTCCCGATGGGGCATTAGTTTTCATTTAGTGAGCATCGAAATGAAACCACAAGTTCGAGAAAAATATTGAAAAAGAAATCAGTTTGGATGAAGTTTGATGAAATGAATATTTGATGTCCACTTCTCAAGGCCAATAAACAGCAAAATGTTCATCCAATGAATTGAAAACAAAATGAAACAAGGGAATTCTTACAGAACTGCACTCAATCATTTTTCTTTTGAAACAATGGTCTCGACATTCGATCTTCGCGTCGGTCTTGTCTTTCGGTCTGCGCTTTTTCTCGTGCCTTTACCCTTTGTTTTTTGGCCATGGCCTGCCCGCTGAGGATCACTGCCCGCACCGAAACACCAACCTGATCGGTAAACCACTGCTCACGCCCGGTGATGTTGAAATTGGGTTTATAGTCGAGCGAAATGGTGAATTTCAACAAAGTGATTTCAAGTCCGGCAATCAGGTCGGCCCCGAAAATGGTGGACTGAAAGTTACGGCTTGAATCGGCATGGCTGGTCATTTCCCTTCCGCTCATCAAACCGGCACCTACGTAATAATTCAGCCTTTTTGATAGAATGGGATGGTGGTATTCAAACAAGGCATGGGCTGTGGTATTTTTTGAAAAATCGGTTTGTACAATACCTTCCACTGTGAAATTTTTCAATACCCTTTGTTGGTAGGTAAGGCCTGCGGTTCGGTATTCCGTTCCGTTTCCCAGGCGAACCCCCAGGGTGTTGAAATAGCTTTGTGCCGATGCATTGTTAAAAGCAGTCACAAACAAGATTGACCAGAAAAAAGTGATGAATACGGCTTTCATTGATTCCATGCTTTTGTTTCCCACGCGTTGACAAACGCCGTTTTGTGCGTTTTATTCTTTGGCAAAGGTAGGAAATGTTTGGGGCTTATTAATCAAAGAGGCAGGAACACTCACGGGGTGACTCGGAGTCACCCCGTGAGTCAAGCCGTGGTTCTCATGTGATTCCATCGGATGAAGTTTCTAAGTTGTTGATTAATTAAGGAATGTTCATAAATTTGAAGAAACAACACCCAATTCCATGGAATTTGAGACAGACCGTTTGTTCCATATTTTCAACAGGGGGAACAATCGCCAAACAGTATTTTTTAATCGTGATAATTATCTTTTCTTTCTGGAAAAAATAAAGCAACACATATTGCCTTATGGTAATATATTGGCTTGGTGCCTCATACCAAATCACTTTCATTTAATGGTGGAGGTAAATAGGGTATCTATTACCATTGCTGTAGGAAAGGATAGTCACGGGGTGACTTCAAGTCACCCCGTGACTAAAATACGTACCCTTAATGAATCAATAGCCATCATGTTACGTTCTTATACACGAGCTATTCAAAAACAAGAAAATCGAACAGGCTCTTTGTTTCAAATGTCCACAAAAGCAATTTGCCTTAATGATCCCAAACTTGAACCCGCATATTTCAATGCTGCTTTTGGGACCGTAATCAACCGAACGATAAACGATTTGGAATATCCACAGCTTTGTTTCGATTATATTCACAGGAATCCATTGCACCATCGTCTGGTAAAAAATTTATGTGAATGGGAGTTTTCGTCTTACCCTGATTACTATTGTAGTAGGCAAGGAAAACTGATCAATAAACAACGAGCTGTAGATTTAGGATTAGTCACGGGGTGACTTCAAGTCACCCCGTGACTATTTCGTACTTGCCTGCTTGTATCTTGTTCTTATTGCGCTACAGGGCTAAACCTGATGGCCAAACCTCCGCCTCGGGCCAACTGATATTGCAGCAGGTCGGTCGATTGTACCGTGCGGCTTTCAATGATCAGCGAGGTAGGATTGTGCTGGTAATCGGCTTCATCACCATCACGATAAATCTCAGCGTTATAGCTCCGGTTGCTGTCCAGAAAACCCAGGTCAAGTTCCACCATCCGGCTGTTTTCATCGGTAATGCTGCCCAGGTACCAGTCGTCCGAAGCCCGGTCTTTCCGCACCATGGTGACATGATCTCCGATTATTGCATCCAGCACCCGGGTCACATCCCAGTTCACCGGAACATGCTCAATGAAACGCAGTGCCGGGTGGCCTTCATAATTCTCGGGCAAATCGGCAGCCATCTGTACGGGGCTGTAAATAATCACGTACAGGGCCAATTGCAGGGCCAGGGTCGATTGCACCCTGGTGTTCGGGTTCACCGGGTTGTCGAAGTTAAAAATACCGGGGGTATAATCAATGGGACCTGCTAATCCACGGGTAAAGGGAATGATGGTGAGGTGATCAGGTTTATTGCCGCCATCGGGGCTCCAGGCATTGTACTCCTGTCCCCGTACCCCTTCGCCCGACACCAGGTTGGGATAGGTGCGGCGCAGCCCGGTAGGCATCGCCGGTTCGTGGTTGTCAATCATGATCTGATACCGGGCAGCCGTTTCAACCACCTTGCGAAAATGGCGGATGCCGTACTGGCTGCTGTGCCTTTCTTTCCCGTCGAGCAGGGGGCTCACGTAGCCGGTCTTCACGCAGCGTACCCCCATTTGCTGGTACAAAGCAAAGGCTGCTTCCATTTGTGCTTCGTAGTTTTGGGTGGCCCCGCCGGTTTCGTGGTGACCGATTAATCGAACACCTTTTTTCTGAGCGTATTGGGTAATTTTTTCAAGGTCGAAATCGGGGTAACTTTCGGTAAAGCTGAAACGGTGGCCTTCCTTCGTCCAGTCGTTTTCCCAGCCTATGTTCCAGCCTTCCACCAACACGCCGCTGAAACCATGCTTCGCAGCAAAATCGATGTGACGAAGGGTATTTTCGGTGGTAGCCCCATGATTCGACCCCATGTGCCAGGTGTATTTCCCCATGTGCATGCCCCACCAGATGCCAATGTAACGGCCGGGTTCTATCCACGATACATCGTCGATGGCACAGGGCTCGTTCAGGTTCAGGTTCAGGTAGGAGGTAACCAGGTCACCCGGTTTTTCAGCGATGATCATGGTGCGCCAGGGGCTTACAAAGGGCGCTTTGGCGAACACTTTTTCGCCGGTGCTCCAGGGCGTGAGATCAACGGTCAGTGTTGATGAATCGGAACAGTAGAGGTTCATGGCCGCGTAATCGGTGAGGTTGGCTTCCTGGATAGCCAGAAATTTTCCCCCCGGCATTTCCAATGTGAGCGGGCAGTTCACTGTATCAATATCGTTCACAGATGTGTAACGGGTAATGCCCTCGTAATAATTTTCGGTGTAAATGGGGGTCCACCAGGCCATGGCCACTTCGGGCAATCGAAATTCAGTGATCTCATCCATGATGATCATGGAATCCAAACCCGTTTGTTCCGGAACTTCGTAGCGGAAACCAAAACCATCGTTGTATACCTTCACGTGCAGGATCATGGATTTTCCTTCGCCCTTGTTTTCTTTCAGACTAATGCGGAGACCCTCGTAGCGGTTTTCCACCAGGCGCTTTTCGCCCCAGGGCTGTTCCCAGGTTTCGTTGAAAGTTTGATGTTCCGAAGCGGTAATCTTCACTTTTTCGCCCAGAGCACTGTGATTTTTGAACCTGAGACCCAGTTTTGAAGGCAACAACACGGCCTGGCCATCTTTTTCAACCGCATAATACAACTGTCCGGTATCGGTTCCCACCTTTACTTTGATGCTTCCATCGGGCGAGCTTACTTCCAGTTCATTCCCGCTGTTTTGGCACCCCGAAATCACAAGGATGAGGGCAAAGAGCAGGCAGGTAATTGTTTTGTTCATGTTATGATGCTTTAATTTTTTCTTCATGGTTGT
>JAFGVJ010000300.1 GCA_016938055.1 Prolixibacteraceae bacterium | reverse complement strand
TGACCTCATCGATGTGCCTGATCGAACCCGCTTTAATTCCCAACTGCCTGAACAATTTGCCATAATAAGGCGAATTTTGAGCAAGGCTCATGGTCTGGTTCAGTTTATCGACCTGCAATTGTTGAAGAGCAGACCGATTCAATGTCTCCAGTTCTTTTTCCCAATAGATCATCCCGCTTTGAATAATCGTGATTGCTTAAAAGAAGTGGGTCATCACAAAAATGATTCGGTTATTGGCTACCTGGTGAGTGGAGGTATACAATCCGTTGGCTAAATCGATATTTCCAACACCATAACTTACACCAGTTCTCTCATATTCCGCAACTAATCTGAATTTATTCAAGTTTAGCGATACATGCGGTGCTATCCTGTACATGGTTTGCATGTTGGTAAAAGTACCCAGGGTTTTTGCCTTCCCTTCGCCCGAATCCCACAATGCCTCTTTGGTCCCCAAGTTTCCACCATACCCGGCAAAAAGGCCCAATTGATATTTTTGACCATAAACAACACTTAACGAAGAGGTATAGGTGGTATAGCTGGTATATGTTTCGGCACCGGTAGCTGAATTTTTTGAGGAAATTCCATATCCTCCTGGCAGGACCAGGTGCGACATATTTTCTCCGAAATAACCTTTGACCAGCAGAGTAAGCTTGTCCTTTTTATAACGCCCAAAAGCCATCAAAGCCGTGCTGTTCAGGTAAGAATTGGCCTTTGCACTGCCATCAGTCCCCGTTATCATCATGCGTGGTTTGATGCGTTTGTATTCAGCACCAGCGCCTAAAGTAACTGCATTCTTTACCCACTCGGCGGTGAACACCAGTTCCGGGATGACTCCGTTACGTTTGGCATGGTTGGGAGTAAGCAGGTACGAAAAATCACCCTGGTCCATCATCGGCGAACTGTATTGTATTTCAGTAACAGCAGCAAACGATAAGGTTAATCCATCAAAATTCATGTTGTAACGAATCATGGGTGAACGGTTGAAACAGCTAAAGGGAGCTCCGGTATTCAAACCCGCTACAATGGGCATATTGCCACCGCCAAAGAATGGGTGCCAGGTTTGACCCATCAGCAACGATGATTTTTCCCATTTTAAAAGAGAATAGGCTTGCCGAATACGAAATAGTGTTGGGTCAGTTTTTAAGTTTCCTGCAAAATCGAATTCCAACAAACCACTTGCTTTTGCTTTTCCAACATCAGGAAAATTAGCTTTTACACCCAGGCGCGAGGCAATGGCGGTAATGTTTGAACTCATTTGCTGATTAAAATCTTCAACCCCGGCTGGCTTGACATAAAGGGGTAAAAGGTAAAAAACATCGTGGCCTGCATCAACCCCCTTGTAGGTATCCATGTAAGCATCTACACGTACGAATCCATAAAAGTCGAGCGTTACCGCATCGTCTGATTGAGCTCTGGCCACAACAAAAGTCAGCATGGCCAATAGAAGCAATAGGTAATTCTTCATACTAGTTGGTTTTTGGTTTATGCTAAATTATCGAATGCCAACAAGGACAATCGTTGCCCTAAAATTAATAATTATCATAATTCATGCAATGTTTCCAACAATTTAAAATCATTACAAACAGATAAGTATCAAAATGAAACAGGCAGTTTGCAAAATGGCAGAAAAATTCAAGCGTAACAAGAAAAGGGAGGAGTACTCAATGGTGGTTGCCCCTTTCATTGATATGGGATGGGTGCACCACTAACAGAAAAGCCGAAAGCCTGATCAAGATCAATCTTGATGCCTAAAGAGCGAGGGTATGAAGGATGAATCAACAACTCAATCATTTTAAATACTCTGTTGAATTCCCTCAAGCAAAGACAAAAAGTATTCGATTTATATTTCCCGCGAGCAAGCCAAACCTGCATCAAATGATCTCAGGTTAATGTCGATGATTTTTTGTCCCTTGTCGGTAAAAATTGATTCGATGGCAAGTTTCAGATTTTCAATTTCAATTCCCAGGAACGGAGCAGCAACGCCAAGCATCACCATGTTGGAGGCTTTCACAGACCCTGCTTCACGGGCCAGTTTTTCTGCATCAACAGCAATTTTATTAGGCAATTGACTGATTTGCTGAAACAGCTCATCTTCATCGGGGTAATTGGAGATGTTTTTAAAACAGTCCCTGCTGGTGAACACCCATCCTTCGGGCTGAAGGTAAGGCAGGTAGCGAAGGCTTTCCAAGGGTTCAACCGAAATGATCAGGTCGGCACCCATTAAGGGGATCAGATCGGAATAGATGCGTGTACTGGAAATGCGCAAATGCGATTGCACGGCACCACCACGCTGGCTCATTCCGTGAACTTCGGCTTGTTTAACGTTGTAGCCCAACGAAAGGGCGGCATAATCGATAACAGCAGCAATGGATAAAATTCCCTGCCCGCCTACCCCGGCCAATATGATATCTTTCTTCATTTTACGGTTTAGTGTTTACAGTTACGAACCAAGGGTTCATCCTTTTTTTCGGTTTTTTTACGTCGAAGTTGGGTTTGAATGCATTCGCGCTGCGCAATAATTACCGAAACACCATCGTAGGCAAACTCTTCACGAAGCACCTGCATGTTGTAGTCGTGGTTTTTGCCCAGTGGTTCGAGCATGCGTATGTGCGCTTCTTCGACCCCAATACCCAAACAAATCTCTTTCAGTTTTCCGGTCCCCGAGGAGTTTTGCCCGCCGGTCATAGCAGTTGTTGAATTGTCGGAGATGATCAGGGTGATGGGCGAACCATCGTTGACCGCATCGAGCAAGCCGGTCATCCCCGAGTGGGTAAAAGTACTATCGCCAATAACGGCAACTGCCGGACGAAATCCTCCATCGGCCGCTCCTTTGGCCATGGTTATCGAGGCCCCCATATCAACACAGGTATTCACTGCATTATAAGGAGGTAAAGCCCCCAAAGTATAACACCCAATATCGGCAAATACCTGACTATTTTCCACATCGGCCAGGGCGGCATTCAGGGCATCGAACACATCGTGATGGCTGCAGCCCTGACACAGCGAAGGAGGACGTGACGTAAGCACCATTTCCTTACCCGCTGTCGTATTTTTTTTGATCCCCAAGGCCATGGCAACATTGTCGGGGTTGAGTTCCCCTTCGCGCGATACCACATGGTCCAGACGTCCTTCAATGGGAATTGATTTTTCGTTGGGCAGAAATCCTCGCAATAATTCTTCGTATAGGGGGTATCCCTCTTCGAGGATCAGCACTTTAGAAGAGTTTTTAAACAACTTTTCCACCAATTTGCGGGGCAAGGGATATTGGGCAATTTTAAGAATGTTGTAGTCTGAAAGCTTCTCCGAAATATTTTCCATCAGGTAATTATAGGCTAAACCACAGGCTAAAACCCCTGTTGATCCGGGTTTATTGATTTGAAGCTGATTGAATGGTGAAGCTTCGGAAGCTTCCTCCAAATCGCTTTGGATTTCTATCAACTGGTGATAATACTTACGGGCATAAGCCGGAAGCAACATGAATTGCATGGGATCGACAGGCAAAGCCAAGTTTTTTTGATGAAGTGCTGCTTTACGGATAATTCCGGAGCGAGAGTGCGATAAACGGGTGGTCACCCTTAACATGACCGGAAGCTGGAACTTTTCGGAGAGTTCGAAGCCATGGAACACGGCATCATATGCTTCCTGTTGATTGGCAGGTTCCAGAACGGGAATCATGGCAAATTTTCCAAAAAAACGGGAATCCTGTTCGTTTTGGGAAGAATGCATGGAGGGATCATCGGCAACCACAAGCACAAGACCTCCATTTACACCGGTGATGGCCGAGTTGATAAAAGCATCGGCAGCAACGTTTAAGCCTACGTGTTTCATGCACACCATGGCTCTTTTCCCAACAAACGACATCCCCAGGGCCGCTTCATAAGCCGTTTTTTCGTTAGCCGACCAATTTGAACGGATGCCCTGCTGAAGCGCTTCGGGATCGTTTTGTACATACGAGGTAATTTCGGTTGAAGGAGTTCCCGGGTAGGCATAAATGCCGCTAATTCCGGCATCGATGGCAGCCCGGGCGATGGCTTCGGCTCCAAGAAGCAATAAGTTTCCCATTTTTTTATGCTTGTTATTAATGATTCCTCACGAAGAACAAATTAAACAAAAGGTTAGCAGTTGTGCAACAACAGTCATCATGTAGAAGAAAACCACGCCGGCGGCGTGGTTCTGAATTGGGAAATGGGAAATGGAGAAAAATGAAAATAATTGTTTGGTAAAATTCAACGAATCAGGCGGGAAAATGATTTTACTGATCAACTGTCAGTTTATAAATATTTTTTACTCCATCTTTTATTTTTTCTTTCTTAAAAAAAGCCACTGCCCACCGGTGAATACACTCCACCGGTGGTGGTGGCAGGGTTAGTGGTTATGAAAATAAAGGTATTGTTGTTCAAAGCAGCCATCGGTCAATTTGTCAACAGAAAAATATTGCAAGTTGTCTTCCTTTTCTATCTACTTCTCTCTTCAACTAATGACAGCATGACTTTTGACTGATTTTTAATTGTAAGCGTTTTCGCCGTGTTCATACACATCCAAACCTTCTTCTTCAACAACTTTGGAAACTCTCAATACTTTAAATTTCTTTAAAATGGCGAACAAAATATAGCCTGTACCAAAAGCCCAAGCAAAGAAGGCCAAAACTCCAATGGCCTGAATACCTAATAATTTTGGGCCAAATCCATAAAACAAACCTTCAGAAGTTGAGAACAATCCAACCATTAATGTTCCAAAAGCACCCGAGATACCATGCACTGAAACAGCACCTACCGGATCGTCCACTTTCAGAATTTTATCGAAGAATTCAACGGCAAATGGTAAAATGAAACCAGCCATTGTACCTATCAAAACGGCACCAATGGGGTCAACGGCATCGCAACCGGCGGTAATGGCAACCAATCCGGCCAGGGCTCCGTTGAGCGATATGGAAAGTGCAGGACGTTTGTAACGTATCCAGGCAACCAACATGGCGGTGATGGCACCGGCTGCAGCAGCAAGGTTGGTAGTGACGGCAATGTGGCCTATGGCAACAGCATTATCGGTACCGGCAGCTGCCAATTGCGATCCGGGGTTAAAACCAAACCATCCAAACCATAAAATAAATACACCAAGTGCACCCAAAGTCAAGTTGTGACCCGGAATAGCTCTTGCTTTGCCATCTTTCGTGTATTTTCCAATACGAGGTCCAATCACTACAGCACCAGCCAATCCAACCCATCCTCCAACTGAATGCACAATGGATGAACCGGCAAAGTCATGAAATCCCATTTGGCTCAACCAACCACCCCCCCAGGTCCAATGGCCAGAGATGGGGTAAATCAAAATTGAAATAACGATGGTGAAAATCAGGTATGATTTAAACTCGGTGCGTTCGGCCACAGCACCTGATACAATTGTTGCAGCGGTAGCACAGAATACCGTTTGAAAGAATAAATCGGAATAATCGGCATAATTGTCACCAAAACCATCACTCATAAAAAAGAGATCGGGCATTCCAATCAATCCGCCTATCGAATCGCCATACATCAGGGTAAAACCAATAATCCAGTAGAGCAGTGAACCAATGGCAAAATCCATCAGGTTTTTCATCAAAATGTTTGCAGTATTTTTTGAGCGGGTAAAACCAGCTTCTACCATTGCAAAGCCCGGTTGCATGAACATGACTAAAAATCCGGCGATCAGCAACCACATATTATCGATGCCTATTTGTAGGCCTTGTAAAGTTTCTTCCATGTTGTTAATATTTTTCAGTGAATACTATTTACGATACTTGCTTAAGCTCAGGACTCTTCTTCTTTAATGTACAGCGATTCGTCGCCCGATTCACCAGTCCTGATACGATACGATTCTTTAATATCGATGATGAAGATTTTGCCATCACCAATTTCACCGGTACGGGCAGCCTTCATAATGGCCAGCACGGTTTTCTCCACATTCTTGTCACGAACGATGATCGACAATTTGGTGCGCTCTATGGTACCTGTATCGTATTTAATACCGCGGTATATGCGTTCCTGGCGGGCTTTTCCTACACCCCGAACATCCCAGAATGAAAAGAAATCAATTCCTACTTCGGATAAAGCTTCCTTCACCTCGTCGAACTTTGACTTACGTATGATTGCTTCAACTTTTTTCATTTTTTTTTATGATTTAATGTTGCTATTCAGAATTTGATTCATCAATCGCGGGGGCTCGCTTAAAGCGAAATACCCACCACGATAAAGAAACCACCGGTACTTGGGTTCAGGATGACCGAACCGGAAACAGGCAGGGAGAAATCTTCCGTAATTTTGATCTCCTTTGAACTGCCAATGCCCACATTACAAACCATGAACTTCCCGTCGGAGGTATACTGTCCATTGCCAGCTCCAACAAATAAATCCAGGGCCTCGAAGGAATAACCCAGTTCGGCATAGGTATCGGCAACACCATCACCAATCATATAGGCCCCTGTCAAACTAAAACCTCCGGTTTCAAAGCTAATGGCCGGTTCAATAAAATGATTGGTCCCGGTGGTCCAATCCCCCCCGAAATAATAATCGGTCACGGCAACACTCAAGCCAAAGTCGAATCCATAACTGGCATAGAGGTCCATTTCGAAAGCTTCGTCGGTTGAAGCACTGACCGAACCCCAGGCCCCAACTGAAAAACCACCTTTGGTATAATCAACATAAGGCTGAATGGCCGGGCCACTTCCAAATTTGGCACCGCGCCAAACATAACTACTGTACAAATCGACTCCCGGACTAACCTGGGCATGCACACCAAGGGTTGATAAGATCAAACCCGCAAAAACGATTAAAGCGTAGATTTTTTTCATAACATCAAATTTTGTGGTTATACATTTTACTATTTAAATGATCATTGCTTGAAACATTGATTGGGTGTGTGTGCCAATTGATGCTGTGTCGTAAATGTTTCATGGCTCAAATGTAGAACTTATTCAATGCTATACAAATTTCAAAAAGGGGTTAAGTCAAATATTTTACCTTTTATTTACATTGTCTATCATTTTTTAATGGGGTCTAATAGCTTTTTATAGCTTTTTTATAGGCTTTTTATTCTTTTTTGCGACCTATATTTATTTATTTATACTTTTTTGTTTATTAATCGATCATTATTCGAATACTTATTGGCAAAAAAAGATTTTTTGAATTTTTTAAAGAATATTTTTTTAGCCTTAACATTAATTTAATGTCTTTTTGTAATTCTTTATGGCATTTATGTGTCTTTTTGATAGTTTTATTTCTTTTAACCACACTTTTCATACAAAAAAGATTATCCTTACTTTTATTGCCACAACAAACAAGCAAAAACCTTAACCAGCATCCATGATTTGGAACGAAAGCATTGAATGTGCCTCCAGAAGCACCATGAAGAACATTCAAACAGTGCGCTTAAAAGCCACTGTTCAACGAATCTATCACAACATTCCCTATTACCGGAAAAAAATGCAGGAAGCAGGACTTACCCCCGAACACATCCGAACCGTCGACGATTTACACCTGCTCCCCTTTACCACCAAAACCGACCTTCGCGACAGCTATCCTTTTGGCTCCTTTACTGCTCCAATGAGTGAAATAGTAAGGGTACACGCATCGTCGGGCACAACAGGCCGACCTACCGTGGTAGGTTATACCCGCAACGACATTGCCATGTGGAGCGAAAATGTAACCCGTGCTTTGTGCATGGCTGGTGTCCATCAAAACGATATGGTGCAGGTTGCCTATGGCTACGGCTTGTTCACCGGCGGACTGGGTTTGCACTATGGAACAGAAAACCTGGGTGCTACCGTTATTCCCATTTCCGGCGGAAATACGCAGAAGCAGATTCAGCTGATGCAGGACTTTGGCTCCTCGGTGCTTTGCTGCACCCCATCGTACGCCCTTTACATTGCTGAAGTGCTCCAAGAAATGAACATTACTCCCGAAGATCTCAAACTCAGGGTGGGAATTTTTGGTGCCGAACCCTGGTCGGAAAGCATGCGCCACGAAATTGAAGACAAACTGCATATCAAGGCCATCGACATTTATGGACTCAGCGAAATAGTAGGTCCCGGGGTTTCGTGCGAGTGTGAGCACCAATGCGGCATGCATGTAAACGAAGATCACTTCCTTCCTGAAATCATCGATCCCGAAACCCTTCAACCCCTGCCACCGGGCGAAGTGGGTGAACTGGTATTCTCCACCATCACCAAAGAAGGCATTCCGCTTTTGCGTTACCGGACCCGCGACCTTACCCGCCTCATTTACGACCAATGTGCCTGTGGCAGAACACTGGTACGCATGGAAAAATGCAAGGGCAGAAGCGACGACATGCTCATCATCAGGGGCGTGAATGTTTTTCCTTCTCAAATCGAAAGCATCCTGCTCAACATGAGCGAAACAGCCCCGCACTACCTGCTGATTGTGGAACGCGAAGGCAACCTCGATACCCTGAAAGTGCAGGTGGAAGTCAACGAACAGTTTTTCTCCGACGAGGTAAAAGCCTTGCAAAACCTTGCAAAGAAGATCAAATCCAACATTGAAAGTACCCTGGGAATATCAGTTACCGTGCAGTTGGTTGAGCCCAAAAGCATTGAACGTTCAGTTGGAAAAGCCAAAAGAGTTATTGACAAACGGCAACTATAAAAAAAACTTGATCAAAGAAACCAGCAATCAACCTGCATTGCATTATTATATTGTATCAATCTATTCAAAAAGTACAAACATGATCATACAACAACTCTCCGTATTTCTAGAAAACAAAACAGGCCGGCTTAGCGAGGTGGCCTCCCTCCTGGGCGAAGCAGGCATCAACATGTCGGCCTTCAGTGTTGCCGACACCAGCGATTTTGGCATCCTTCGCGTGATTGTATCCCAACCCGAAAATGCATTAAAACTGCTGAAAGAACAGAACTTCACCGTCAGTTTAACCGAAGTGGTCGCACTGATCTGCCCCAACGAATCGGGTGCACTCGCCAGAGCCCTCGCCATTTTAAAAGACGAAAATGTTGAAATTGAATACTTGTACGCTTTTTCGATGGACAGCGCAGCCACCATCATCATTCGCCCTGCCAATACCAGTTACTGTATTGAAGTACTTAAAAAACACGAACTGGAACTCGTGAGGGCCAGTGACTTATACCGTCTTTAGCCCGGGATGGACCCACGAAAACAGAGTCTTTCGTGACATTTATCAGGAAATTTGATGAATTTAAATTGATTTTTAGCTAATTTGCCACCGGAAATTTAAAACAAGTGCCGGAGGAACTGGAAAGCTTCCGGCATGCTACAATGAACACAAAACTGATTGGTTATGGCTCAGCAATGGGGATCTTTGTTTTTTGCTTTTTTTACCTGATTGATTCCGGCCGGAGTGATAAGCATCGTACATGATCTGTTCCCGGGCCTTTACCCGGGTTTTTTGTTTCTATCAATCAGAAAAAAGCTCAAAAAACACTAACAATAAGATGAAAAAAATGAAAAAAGTGGCCATTCAGGGCATCGCAGGATCGTTTCACGAAGATGCAGCACAACGCTATTTCAACGACGAAAACATTGAAATCGTCGAATGCCGTACCTTCCGCAAAGTTTGTCAGTTAGTCGATGAAGACAAGGTTGACGTAGCGGTGATGGCCATTGAAAATGCCATAGCCGGCAGCCTGCTCGAAAATTATGGCCTGATGCGCGATTATCACCTGAAAATCATGGGTGAAATCTATATCCACATCAAAATGAACCTGATGGCACTGCCGGGCGTCAAAAAAGAAGACATCAAAGAGATTCATTCGCACCCCATTGCCCTGAAACAATGTGCCGAATACCTCGATGACAATTTCAGCCACGTTTCACTCGACGACAATTTCGACACTGCCGGGGCTGCCAAAAACATTGTAAAGAACCAGCTCTTGAACGTAGCTTCGGTGGGCAACGATCGCACAGCACAGCTCTATGGTTTGGAAATTCTGGATAAAAACATCGAAACCAATAAAAAGAATTACACCCGGTTTTTGATCCTCTCGAAACACAACGAAACGCCCGAAGGCGCCAACAAAGCCTCCATCTGTTTTGAGGTTGGCCACTTTCATGGCGCTCTGGCACGGGTACTCAACATCTTTGCCGAAAATGAAATCAACCTGACCAAAATCCAGTCGGTGCCCATCATTGGTAAACCCGACGAATACTCTTTTCACGTTGATATTGAATGGGAAAAGATCGAAAAATATGAACACGCCATTCACAAAGTGCTCAAAAATGTTACCAGCCTGACCATCCTGGGCGAGTACATCAGGGGCGAAAGAAAAATCTATGACCTTTAATGGTTAAGATTATCACTGAAAGTGATCATGTTTTGTTTTTGGTAAAAACAGTAATTTAGACATCCTTTTTGAAGCGGAACTATGCAGAAAACACCCATTGATTCAACCATCGTTAAAGCACAACTGGAAGCATTGAACATCACCGATATGAACAAAGCTTCCATCAGGGAAGTGGTGCAGGTGGTGAACTTGATTGAAGCTGCAAGCGGCGAAAAATATGTACGCATGGAAATGGGCGTACCGGGCCTGCCACCTAGTGCGGTAGGTGTTCAGGCCGAAATCGAAGCCTTGAAAAAGGGCGTGGCTTCCATCTACCCCAACATCAATGGAATACCCGAAATTAAAACCGAAGCAGCACGTTTCGTGAAAAACTTCATGAACATCGATGTTAAAGCTGAACACTGCGTACCCACCACCGGAGCTATGCAGGGCACTTATGCCTTGTTCCAGGTGGCCTCCTGTTGTGATCCGAAAAAGGACACTGCGCTCTTCATCGATCCGGGTTTTCCGGTACAAAAACAACAGTTCATGGTAATGGGTGCCAAATTTGAATCCTTCGATGTTTATCATTTCAGGGGCGAAAAATTGCGCGACAAACTGATCAGCTACCTCCGTCAGGGAAACATCCATTCCATCATTTATTCCAATCCGAACAACCCTACCTGGGTTTGTTTCACCGAAACAGAACTTCAGATAATTGCTGAAGTTTCACGGCAATACGACGTCATTGTGATGGAAGACCTGGCTTATTTTGGCATGGATTTCCGCAAAGATCTTTCAAAACCCGGCCAGCCACCATATCAGTCCAGCATTGCCAATTACACCGATCAGTACGTGCTGTTCATTTCGGCCTCCAAAATATTTTCCTATGCCGGGCAACGCATTGCCATGGTCATCATGTCGGAGAAACTATATCAACGCAATTACCCGGGTATTGAGCAACGTTTTCAGATCAAAGGCTTTGGGAATGCGGTGATTTACCGGGTACTGTATGCCATGACCTCGGGGGTGGCCCACTCGGTTCAATATGCCATGGCAGCCATGTTGAAAGCAGCCAGCGATGGAACTTTCAACTTTGTACACCAAGTGAAGGAGTACGGCGAAAAGGCGGCCATCATGAAGAAAATTTTTACCGGCAACGGGTTCAAAATACTATACGACAAAGATTTAGATGAAGACATTGCCGATGGCTTTTACTTTACGGTTAGTTATCCGGGCATGAAAGCCGGTGATTTGCTTTATAGGCTGATGTTCTACGGGGTGAGTGCCATCACCCTGCTCAGTACCGGTAGCACCATGGAAGGTCTCAGGGCCTGTGTGGCACCGGTTCATCGCGACCAGTTCAAAGTTTTAGAAGAACGTTTGAAAAAATTTAATGCCGATTTTCCTGTTTAAAACAAAAAACATTGAATTAATATTCAATTATCATGATGAATTAATGGAAAAGCAAAATAAACCAACAGCAAGAAATCCAATTGGATACCTTGCAAATATTGAAAAAAACTAAAAATCAATAATCATGGCAAAAGCAAGAGGTGCAGTAGTTGTTGAAAATGAAGTTTGCAAGGGTTGTAACCTGTGCGTGGTGGCTTGTCCGCAAGATGTTCTAAGTCTTCACAAAGAAGTCAACAGCAAAGGATATCACTATTCACACATGTCGAATCCTGAAGCATGTACCGGGTGCACCAACTGTGCGGCAGTTTGCCCCGACAGCTGTATCACGGTATACCGGCTTAAATCAACAGTTGTTGCCTAATCAATCTAACCATTATAAATTAAGATAGCATGGGAGACATACGCTTAATGAAGGGAAATGAAGTGATCGCCGAAGCAGCTATCCGCTGTGGGTGCGATGCCTATTTCGGATACCCGATCACACCGCAGTCAGAAGTCATGGAAACCCTTATGGCAAGGGCACCCTGGGAAGAAACCGGGATGGTTGTCCTTCAGGCCGAAAGCGAAGTAGCCTCCATCAACATGGTGTTTGGTGGCGCATCGGCCGGAAAAAAAGTGATGACCTCATCTTCGAGTCCGGGTATCAGTTTAATGGCCGAAGGCATTTCCTATATCGCAGGAGCTGAATTGCCTGCGCTCATTGTCAACGTTCAACGCGGCGGGCCTGGTCTTGGAACCATTCAACCTTCACAGGCCGACTATTTTCAGGCTACAAAAGGTGGCGGTCATGGCGATTATCACCTCCTTGTACTGGCACCCAATTCGGTCCAGGAAATGAACGATTTTGTTGATCTGGGATTCGAACTGGCTTTCAAATACCTCAATCCGGTCATGATTCTTACCGATGGGGTTATTGGTCAAATGATGGAAAAAGTTGAATTAAGTGATTTCAAACCCCGATTAACCGATGATGAAGTTGAGCAACGCTCAGGGCACTGGGCTGCAACCGGGAAAAAATCAACCCGAAAACAACACATCATTACTTCACTTGAAATGATTTCGGAACGCCAGGAAAAATTCAATCAAAAGCTGCAGGCCAAATATGCACGAATGAGGGAAGAAGAAGTCCGGTACGAAGAAATCAGTTGCGACGATGCTGAATACATCATTGTGGCCTATGGTGTTTCCTCACGCATCAGTCAGAAAGCAGTGGTATTGTTGCGCGAAAAGGGAATCAAAGCAGGGCTTTTCCGCCCCATCACCTTATTTCCTTTCCCTAACAAAAGAATCAACGAGCTGGCCGGTCATGCAAAGGGCTTCCTTTCGGTTGAAATGAGTGCAGGCCAAATGGTGGAGGATGTACTGCTGAGCGTTAATGGTCAAACAAAAGTGGAACATTTTGGCAGAATGGGAGGCATGATTGCCACTCCCATCGAAGTAGTTACCGCTTTGGAATCTAAACTAATTGGAGGTTAAAATATGACAGCAATAAGAGTTGAAGACATCATCAAACCCGAAAACCTGGTTTATAAGAAATCAAGTGTACTCACCGATGTTCCCATGCATTATTGCTACGGTTGCAGCCACGGTGTGGTTCATAAAATCATAGCCGAAGTGATAGAAGAAATGGGCATCCAGGGCGAAGTGGTAGGCATTGCTCCCGTGGGTTGTTCCGTAATGGCCTATTATTATCTCGACATTGACTGGATGCAGGCGGCACATGGTCGCGCACCGGCTGTCGCAACCGGGTACAAAAGAGTCAATCCTAAGAAATATGTATTTGCCTATCAGGGCGATGGTGACCTGGCAGCCATTGGAACTGCCGAAACCATGCATGCCGTGAACCGTGGCGAAAACATCGTGATGATTTTTATCAATAACGCCATTTATGGCATGACCGGTGGACAAATGGCCCCTACCACCATGGTTGGGCAGGTTACTTCTACCTCGCCTTATGGCCGCGACATTGATCTGAATGGTTATCCGCTGAAAATTACCGAACTAATTGCACAATTGCCCGGTGCTGCTTACGTTACCCGTCAAAGTGTACATACACCCGGAAATGTTCGTAAAACCAAAAAGGCCATCCGGAAAGCCTTCGAAAACTCGGCCAAAAACATTGGAACTTCGTTCATCGAAGTGGTTTCGACCTGCAACTCGGGATGGAAGATCGATCCGGTAGCATCCAACAAATGGATGGAAGAGAACATGTTCCCCTTCTACCCGCTGGGCGATCTGAAAGACAGTACCCGCGATGATGCGAATACATACATGGTTCAAAAACTTAAAAAGTAACAACAATGACAGAAGAAATAATCATTGCAGGCTTTGGCGGTCAGGGCGTTTTGTCGATGGGGAAAATCCTGGCATACTCCGGCATCATGCAGGATCAGGAAGTATCGTGGTTCCCTTCGTACGGCCCCGAAATGCGTGGCGGAACAGCCAACGTAACCGTGATACTGAGCGACGAACGCATTTCCTCCCCGGTGTTGAACCAGTTCGATACGGCCATCATCCTCAACCAGCAATCACTCGATAAATTTGAGAAGATGCTCAAACCCGGCGGCACACTCATTTACGATCCCAACGGCATTATCAAACCACCTACCCGCACCGACATCAAAATTTTCATGATTGAAGGGACCCGGCTGGCTGCCGAAAGAGGGCAGATCAAAACTTTTAACATGATTGTGCTGGGGGCTTTTCTCAAAGCCAAGCCCATTGTGAAAATTGAAAACATTCGGAAAGGTTTGGAAAAATCATTGCCTGAGCGCCATCACCACCTGATCCCCATGAACATCGAAGCCCTGGTACTGGGTGAACAGGAATTGGTTGAAGTGCGCTGATAGAAGACGGAAGACAGAAGACGGAAGACGGAAGAAAAAGTCATTCGCAATCCACCCCTAATATAAGGGGTAAAACATCAATGAAAAAAATCTTCAAACATGCACTAAGCAATTCCCCTTCTTGGAGCGGCCCCCTGAGCCTGTAGAAGGGCTTAGGGAGGGTTTGAATGTTGTTGAAAGCTTCAGTACAGGAAACAAGGAATAATAAATAAGGAATCAGCAATGAATGAGACCTTCCTAAAATTTCCAGGTATTGGGATTTGGGTACTGATTTTTATTTCTTGGAATTTTGGATTTTAGATTTTGGAATTTGGAATTTGGAATTTG
>JAFGVJ010000299.1 GCA_016938055.1 Prolixibacteraceae bacterium | reverse complement strand
TGGATTTACTTTTCCGCTTGCATCGCCACTCCATCCGGTAAAAGCATATCCTGCGTTCGGGGTTGCAGTCAGGATGACTGTTGTTCCCTGGTTGTAGTTGGCCAAGTTTGGATTTTTAAAGACCACACCGTTGTTGGCTGTTATATTCAGAGAGAATGTAACATCCGGAATGATTTCAAAATTGGCAATGATGTTTTTATCCGAATTCATGGTCACCGACAAAGGATTTACAGAACCGCTGGCATCGCCGCTCCATCCGGTAAAAGTATAGCCGGTTAGTGGCGTTGCAGTAACCTGTACTACAGTGCCGCTGGTATATGTTGCCTGATTTGGATTTTTTGAAGTTGTTCCTCCCAGGGTGGATGTCACGTTCAAGGTGTAGGTGTTGGGTGGAATTAAGGCAAAGTTGGCAGTAACGTTCTTGTTCGCATTCATTATCAATGTTACTGAATTTGAAGTTCCAGTGGCATCACCACTCCAGCCTGTAAAAGCATAGCCGGCATTTGGAACGGCAGTGAGTAATACCGAAGTTCCATAACTGAATGATGTTTGATTGGGAACTTTTGTGACAGTACCATTGACCGCTGTTACCGTTAAGGTATAAGTATTGATGGTGAAATTGGCCACCAAAACCCGGTCGGCTGTAACTGTAAATGCGTAGTTTCTATTGGTTGATACAATGTTGGCTCCTTCGGTCCAATTGGCAAAAGTATACCCTGTAACCGGGACAGCTACCACTGTTGTTTGATCGTCTTTGTTGAACAATCCACCACCACTGGTCGATCCGCCATCAGTTGGATTCGATGACAATGTTACTGTATATTGTGTTTGTGCCGTTGAAAAGCTCCACTTATAATGTGAGGCCATGGCATTGCCGGCAACATCTTTTGCACCTAAGGTAATTGTTCCTGTATAAACCTTGTTATCGAGCAGCGGGCTCGAAGGCGTAAAGGTAGCTTTCGTTCCGGCATAGCTTACAGTACCAGTAATAGGATTGGTTCCCTGATGAATCAGGAAGGTAGCCGTGTTGATGCTTGCAGGATCCATGGCTATGTTGAATGTGGCTGTAATGATTTTATTAAGCGGCACACTCGACGCGGCAGTGATCGGGTCGGTTGCAATCACCCTGGGGACATCCCCGGTTGAAAACTCCCAGGTATAATCTTCAATTGGATAATTACCATCCGGATCTTTTACTTTTTTGCTCACATTTCCAGTGTAAGTTTTATTGGCTTCCAGAGGCTTTGCAGGGGTGAAAGTTGCAAGTACACCAGCATAAGTTACTGCACCCGAAACCAAAACGGTTCCTTGTTTGATGGTATAAGTTTCGCCATTGACGGAAGACGGAACCATTGCTTTATTAAATGTTGCAGTAATCAGTTTATTGGTAACCACATTGGTGGCTCCACTGGTAGGATCAGTCGCAATTACTTCGGGGCATAAGCCAACAGTTTCACCTTCAAAGGTGTCCTTTTCGCATTGCCACAAAAGTGCACTCATTAATAACAACATGATCCATGTTGAATTAATGAACCATGAACGCCGCTTGTGTCGAAGCACCAGTGGTCTCATTTCATCGGTTCGCGTAAATTTTTTTTCCATTGTAGTAATATTAAGATGTATATAAAAATTTTATAAGATTGCTGTCCATACCGATCACTTTCGAGATACTCGATGAAACATACTGCACAAAGTTGATGAAACGACACCTTAAGCATGTTATACATTTGCGGGGATTATTTACATAAATCACTGAAATTCTGGGTGTTTGTGTTCAATTGGAAGTGGTATACTCAATAATTACCAATGCATTACCAGCAATAAATCAGCTTTGTGGTATAGTAGTGGTGGTAATATTGATGATCGATGCTAAGTCAGCTGTAAGGTGTGAATTATGTAACTCTTTTATGAAGTTGTATAAAGCATCGCGAGAGTGCCCATCTATCTTTACTTGCTATTAGGAATATTGATTTTTATGAAACGAGCCCTGCACAAGTGTTCTCATAAGCATACCGTGCCGATGGAGGGTTTCATCGAATTATTTTAATGATCTAAAATTGAATGAAATGAAAAGAACACACATGAATCTGATCGTGATATTGAGCTCAATATTATTACTTTCAGCTTGTTCAACCTGGACCAAAACACAAAAAGGTGCAGTAGTTGGAACCGCAACTGGTGGTACTATGGGTGCCATCATAGGCCGGGCCTCCGGAAACACAGCTATGGGTGCTATTATTGGTGCGGCAGTTGGAGGTACTGCTGGTGCAGTCATTGGCAATAAAATGGACAAACAGGCTGAAGAAATTAAAAAGACTGTCCCCGACGCGAATGTTGAACGTGTTGGCGAGGGAATCGTTGTTGAATTCAATAGCAACGTGCTTTTTGGTTTTGACCAATCAGGGCTTTCGAATGAAGCCAAGACCAACCTCGATAAGTTGGTGCTGGTGCTGAACAGTTATGCCGATACCGACATTGAATTGCAGGGCCATACCGATAGTAAAGGGAGTGTCAGCTACAATCAGAACTTGTCAGTGGAGAGGGCAAAGGCTGTTTCGGGCTACCTGGCCGACAGAGGTATTGCTCGCAGCCGTGTTGTTACCAAAGGCTACGGCGAAGAAATTCCCAAGTATGAAAATGATACCGCCGACGGCAGAACCAAAAACCGCAGGGTGGAGTTTCTGATCACTGCCAATGAGAAAATGAAGGCTGATGCTGAAAGAGAAGCATCCAACTAATTGCAAAAATCAACTCAAATAAATAAAATGAACACAAAAAAATTATTGATCGCATTGATCCTTATGCTGTCGGTTACTTTTGCTTTTGCACAGGTAAACGAAAAAGGAAAAACTTCTTTCGGAATTCTGGGAGGGGTTAATTTTCAGACATTCAATGGTAAAGACTTTAGTGGCAACACACTTGAAAACGACATGATGATTGGCTATCATGCAGGAGTGAATGTGCTGATCCCTGTTGCTCCGGAATTTTATTTTCAACCCGGATTGCTTTTCACCGTAAAAGGCTCCAAAAATACCAGCAATCTCATGACAAGTACCTATTCGATTTCATCGATTGAACTACCTCTGAACCTGGTATACAGGGCTTCGTTGGGGAGCGGGTATATTTTGGCCGGCTTTGGACCTTATGTTAGCTATGGCATCATGGGGAAAGCCAAATTCGATGGTGGCTCTTTAAGTTATGAAACCGAGATTGAATTTAAGAACGAAGTTGAAATCGGAGATCCCCTCACCAGCATTTATTTTAAAGCGCTCGATGCCGGTGGAAATGTTTTTGTTGGATACGAAATGGCTGGTGGAATCTTCCTTCAGTTGAATTCACAAATTGGCATGATCAACATTAAACCCGAGGATAAGCGCTTGCCCAACGATGAATCAGTCGTTAAAAATACAGGTTTTGGCCTGTCGCTGGGATATAGGTTCTAATCTTGTCTGACCACAGGCATCTTATTATGCTGGTGGCGGGCAATCCTCATATTATCAATCATTTCAATATGAAAAGTTCGGCTCCTTTAAGGGGGGTCGAACTTTTTGCTTGTATGCAGGAAGTCATTTGCCCACATTCAATTCCTCAGATGAAAGGTTTACCTTTTCTTTCCGGCATCCAAGGCCAGTATACTTTTTCTTCAATTTTTCCACGAATTTTCTGAGGCTTTTGGAATCGTTGTTTTTTTTGTCATCGTTATGATGACCAATGATTTGTGCGATTGGCTGTAATTCTTCAAACTCTTCACATACCACTTTCAACATGGCAGCAAAAGGCAGGAATAAGATCATGCCGGCAATCCCCCAAACAGCAGCGCCAATGAACAAACTTAAGATGGCAGCCAGGGCATTGACTTTTAAACTTCCCCCAACAATTTTGGGCGTAAGGAAATTATCGGCAATCAATTGAACACACCAGAATAAAATGGCTACGGCAATGGCCTTCCAAGGTGACTCGTACGACATAAACGCATACAGAATTGGGATGATAGCTCCTAAATAGGTTCCGATATAAGGAATGATGGCCAAGGTGGCACCCAAAAAACCGAAAAGTAAGGGATTATCAATTCCAATGATCCAAAGTCCCACACTATTGGCTGACCCAATAATCAATGTGAGAAGTATCATGCCGAACAAGTATTTCTGGCCGACTTGCTGAACCGA
>JAFGVJ010000298.1 GCA_016938055.1 Prolixibacteraceae bacterium | reverse complement strand
TTTTTGGAGAGCTTATAAGCAGCACCGACAGATAGCCTTGATTGCTTGGTAATAGCACCTCCCGGATTGTTGAGGTGGGTAAATAATTCATACTTGATGAAAGGGGTATAGGGTTTTCCAAACCATTTGTATTCAAGTTCGAAAGAATTGCGGCTCAGAATTTTTTGTTGTGAACTGAACAGGGAGTTCGTGAGGTCATCGGATCCGTATTGCAGAATGGTTTTGAGTTTGATTTCAAAATCGTCGAGCTTGAAATCGTAACGCAGGGAACCGGATATTCGGTGTTCAAATTGTCTTTCCCTCCTGGCATTCTGGTCCAGGGTGATTCGGTAAAGAAAACCCAGTTTCCAGTGCTTGTTCAGATCATAACTTACTGATGGTTGAAGCAGTGCTTTGTCGAAAGTGGTCAGGAACTGGTCGAAACGTTGTTCGTATTCCAGTCCGGCCGATAAATCATTGGTCAGTTCGGTTTCGACCTCTGCAGCCATGCGCAAACGAAAATCGGTCCCTTCGGCCATTGAATTGAGCGAGAGCAACAAAAAACCCAGGAATAAAAAAGAAATGAATCGATTAATCACCATCATCTTCCGTTGTGTTCATGTCATCAGCCAGGTTTTCGTGTTCAAAATAATAGATGTTCACCCTGGCGGTATCTCTCAGGAAATTGATTTTGCCAATTTCTATTCGGTTAATTTTGATGCCGGTCCGCTCTTCCAGATCTTTGATAAGGGCAGGGTGGTTCTCGGGTTTGATCAACTCAATTTTTTCATAATTGATGCTCTTCATCGATTCGTGCTTCAGAAACATCATTCGCTCTAAACCCCATGTTACCAGCAACAACAATACATTGGTGGTGATTATTTCGGCATAGCTTACTTTTTTGTTGGCCAGGGCATTGATCACGGAAATACCGATCACCAGGAAAAGGTAAGTCATTTCCTTGATCTGGATTTGCTGGGTCCGATAGCGGATGATGCCGAAAATGGCAAACAAGCCCAGGGCAAATCCCAGTTCCAGCTTCACGTTTTCTAGCAGGAAGCAAAGCAGGAAAATAACGGTGGATATCAGGATATAGGTAAAAAGATAGTCCCTTCTTCTGCGAATAGGATAATAAATGTAGCGGACAGCCACATAAACCACAATGAAGTTTAATCCGAACCGCATGAGTAGTTCCAGGTAATCTTCGAGGTTGATCAGTTTAATTCCAAACAATTCCATCATACACTTATATTTTTACGATTGATCTGATTTTTTCTTTAAACAGGTTGTTCCTGATTTCGGGATTTAACAAGGCCATACCGATGCAATACTTGCTGAATCCCATGGAGTTGATGTGCAGGTTTCTTAAGTGCTGCAGGAAAGGGGAGCGGTTGTTATCTCGCCCTCTTTTCACTTCGGCAATGCAAATACCTTTGGTCTTGGTTTTCAGCTGATGTTTGAGGTCGGTGAATTTGATTTTGTAATCGAGGGTGATACGCTCGCTGAAGTCCTTATTCACCAATGTGAGCCTTATAAAGTGATTGCCCAGGGTTGGTTCCAGTAAATCGGCCGGATAGGGTGTATTGCGTTGTAAGAATTTATCGGCTGTTTCTGGTAACAATACCGGTAGCTGTTCATCGTGCGGGATTCTTTTTTTAATGGTTTCGCCCTTGTTGTTTTTGCGTTTCACTTCCAGAAATTCCATGTTTGAGTACACATACCTGCGAATCCGAACCTTATGCCGGTTCAGTTTCCCGTTGTGATGGATGTTGTACATGTCGTAAGCAGGCGTGTCGAAATAGGTGGTAGTGTAAATCTGTTCCCTTTCGTTTTCGATTTCTACCATGTAATAATCGGGCAGGGCCTTTTTGAGCAAATCGGGCAGGTTATTCATGCTAAAAACAAACTTGGTGTCCGTTCTTCGCATCAATCTAACCTGATCCATCTTGTCCAGTGAAATGGCCTCAAAATCAGCGATGATTTTTTTTATTTTTTTACCGATACCCATATTCGTATTTCCGGATCTGCCGCATCCTGTTTTTATTGTCGTAATAAATTTTTTCTATCCGTAAACCATCCTTGTATTTGTACTCAATGCGTTCTTTTTGAAGGCCTTTTTCATCAAGCTCCAGTTCTTCAATTACTTGCATCTGGTTGTCGTATTTGTATTTGAACCAGAGGCTCACTTCTTTCCCCTTGTTTTTGTATTCCTTGATTTCAACCAATTCGCCCTGGACATTAAAATATTCTTCTTTAAAAATGAAGAATTCAGTATCTCCTTCGTCCAGTTCCTTTTCGTAATAACGGCGGACTTCAATGCCCCTTTTAATGATTTCATCTTTGCTCTGGGCCATCAGGCTTAAAGCAGCAAAGAACAATGTGATGGTAAGAATTCCTTTCATGATTTATATTTTTTCAACGATAATGTCGTCCAGTACAATCACTTGCTCCAGTTCGGTGATTTCAACTTTCATTTCTTTTACCAGCATTTCGGTTTTACCGGTGATCACATCTTCAGAATAAACGTAGATGGAATATTTTCCTTTCAAAAGATGATTGAATTCAAAGGTGCCATCATTGTGGGTACGGATCCTTTCTGTATAAAACTCAGCATTGTTATAGCTCATGTATACTTCCAGTTCCTGGGCCGGAGAGATGTCCTTGATTTGCAAGTTGGGGTATTGCGACTCATTTTTATAATTGATGAGCATGACCTTCCCCCTGATTTTTGCAAAACCTTCATCCCAGTCGAGTCCTTTGTAAGTGTATAAGGTGCCCAGATCTGTAGTTTGGTTGCGTTCCAATTGAAAACTGTTTACCATGGCCACCTGCTCGGGTGAAACGATGCTTGTATCGTCGGAATAATAATAAAGCTGGTAGTTGCCCGGCCATAAATAGGAAAACGAAAAATCTCCGCTCATGCTGGTTTCTACGTCTTCGCCTACAACTTTCTCATCGCCAAA
>JAFGVJ010000297.1 GCA_016938055.1 Prolixibacteraceae bacterium | reverse complement strand
TGTGAGCGTAGCCCGGGAATCAACCATGCTTCCGGTGTTGGTGGGTTCAGGCATTACGGAAAGTAACCTGGCCGACTACTGGCCCCTTGCTGATGCTTTTATTGTAGGTTCATCGTTGAAGGTGGATGGGGATTGGAGAAAATCGGTGGATGAAATGCGTGTAATGAACATCATGAATCAGGTACATATACTCCGACAATAACTACCTAAACCTATTTATATGAACTTCCAAATCTGGCACTACTGGGCCATTGCCGCTTTCCTGTTTTTCAAGGTAGAGATTTTTATTCCAGGATTTATCATGGGAAGCATTGGCCTGGGCTGTTTGCTGGCCATGCTGGGGGCACTGATCAATCTCCCCTCATGGTTTTGCATCATTTTATTCATCGTGGGCTTTTTCATTGGCATTGCCATGTTAAAACCCCTTTTAAAAAGAATGGAAAAAACCAGCAACATCAAAACGAATGCCGAAGGGCTGATAGGCAAAATCGGGAAAGTTTCCGAAAAAATTGATCCTTCTGCAGGAACCGGTCGGATGGTGGTGGATGGTGACGATTGGAAAGCCATTTCGGAGGATGGTCAGCACATTGAAAAAGGAGTTATTGTTGAAATTATTGCCCTGGAAAGCATTGTGGTAACGGTGAGGAAGATTCAAAACAATGCCGAGAAAACGGCGAACCGTGAAAAATCTGTTGCACAAACCTTGCAAAATAACCAGGGTATCATACTTTCCATTGGTAACAAAAAGGAAATTATCCATCACGACGAAATATTGTGTTTGTATTCAACCCAGAAAATCACCTATCTGATTACCACCGGAGAAAAGCAAAAAGTGGTGGATGAGTCCCTGGAAAAGCTGGAAGAACGCCTGGGAAACCATCATTTTTTTAGAGCAAACCGTCAGTTTATCATAACCGCCGGAATGATCAAGGAATACAAAACCTGCAACGACGGAAAGATTGAAGTACTGCTGAAACCCATGCAAAATCTGCCTTCTGACATTTCAGTCAGTCGCCTGAAGGCCCATGCATTTCGGAAATGGATGGAAAAACAGCTTGGCTGACGAAATGCATTCTTCCTCAAAAACTGATCATTTGAGTAAAAGAATTCCAAAAAAGTTTCCAGGGCACCAAACCGGGATATACTTTTGAACCATCAATTCAAATCAAAATAAAAACATCATGGAATTCGAAATTTGGCATATCTGGATCATTGTTGCGGTCATCTTTTTTATTCTTGAGATTTTCATCCCCTCATTTGTAGTATTCAATTTGGGAATAGGAAGTTTGTTCGCAGCACTGGGAGCAAGCACCGGGCTTCCGATATCATGGCAGATGGTACTGTTCAGTGTTTTTACCCTGGGCAGTTTTTTTGGACTACGGCCGGTTTTAAAGAAATGGGCTTATCTCAGGTCCCATCAGGTAAGCACCAACATGGATGCCCTGATCGGACGTAGCGGCGTGGTAATCGAGGCCATTGATCCTCAACACAATGCCGGACGGGTTAAAATTGACGGTGATGTCTGGATGGCCCGCAGCAAGGATCATTCAAGCATTGAATGCAATCAGCTGGTTAAAGTTACCCGGGTTGACAGCATTGTGCTTGAAGTCGAAATTTTTTCAACTTCAAAAATTGACTAATTAATCACAATCAACCAATAAATACTCTTACTATGGACCCAATTTTAATTATCCTCATTCTGGTGGCCTTGTTCGTAATCGTCTTTGCCGCCGCAGGTATTCGCATTGTTCAGCAATCACAAACCATGATTATTGAACGACTGGGAAAATACCACCGTACCCTGACCTCCGGTTTTAATATCATGATCCCGATATTTGACCGCCCTCGCCAGATCATTTGGCGTTATTCCCGTGAAGATTTTGACGGCAGAAAAATTGTTTCATTTAAATCGAAAGACCGGGTTGATCATCGTGAAACGGTGTATGATTTTCCACGTCAAAACGTGATTACTCGTGACAACGTAGGAACTGAAATCAATGCCTTGCTCTACTTTCAGATCATGGACCCGGTAAAGGCCATCTATGAAATCGAGAACCTGCCCGACGCCATCGAGAAACTGACCCAAACAACTTTGCGTAACGTCATTGGCGAAATGGACCTGGACGATACCTTGACCTCGCGTGATACCATCAACAGCAAGTTGAGGATTATCCTCGACGATGCCACCAATAAATGGGGCGTAAAGGTAAACCGTGTGGAACTGCAGGACATCAATCCGCCCAAGGACATCCGCGATGCCATGGAGAAACAAATGCGTGCCGAGCGTGACCGCCGGGCTCAAATTTTGGAAGCCGAAGGAACCAAGAGAGCTAAAATTCTGGAGTCTGAAGGTTATAAAGAGTCTCAAATTAACCGTGCTGAGGGAGAAAAGCGTTCTGCCATTCTCACTGCTGAAGGACAAGCTGAAGCCCGGATCAAGGTGGCTAAGGCCGAGGCCGAAGCCATTGAAAAAATCAAGGAAGCAGTGGCTGCTGCAGGGAATCCCATACAGTACATGGTGGCCATCAAGTACATCGAAACCCTCCAGAACATGGTACAAGGCGAAGATACCAAAACAGTTTACATGCCTTACGAAGCCACCGGAGTGCTTTCATCCATTGGCGGAATTAAAGAATTGCTGACGAGCAAGTAATTGCTATATAGGGACGTGATTCGGACAATGAAGATGATCCATGTCCCTCATCATCAAAAGTTTTCAAGCTGATTTCTTTGAATAAAATAAGGTGCTGCTCAATGCGGCAGCACCTTTAACATTTTAAAAACTCAAAAAATTCATATTGCATAAGACCATGAAAACACTCGTAATACTGACTTCATTTTTTATCTGGGCAATCGGGGCCAAGGCTGCCGAACTGATATTGCCCCAATCAAAAGCGAATAGCAGCG
>JAFGVJ010000296.1 GCA_016938055.1 Prolixibacteraceae bacterium | reverse complement strand
TTCATGGTTGTTTCTCTGAATAAATCATTACATGCCCAAAATCCAATCATCCAAACGGTTTTTACTGCCGACCCGGCTCCGTTGGTGCATAACGATACCTTGTTCCTATTTACAGGGCACGACGAAGATAATGCCACACAAAGAGGTTTTATCATGAACGATTACCTCTGTTTTTCGACCACCGATATGGTGAACTGGACGCATTATGGCCCGGTTTTTCATGTCGATTCTTTGGGATGGGCAGCAAAACACAATGCCAATGCTGCTCAGGTTGCCTATCGCGACGGGAAGTTCTATTACTATATTTCGCCTTGGAGTGCGTTGAAAGATGGTGGGGACTGCATTGCTGTAGGCGTTTCGGATAAACCCTATGGACCTTACAAAGATGCCATTGGAAAACCAATGATAGAACCCAGCCAAACCAAATATGGCCGCCATGCATGGGAAGACATTGACCCAACCATTTTGATTGACGATGACGGACAAGCTTACATGTATTGGGGAAACAATTCTTTGTATGCCGTTAAGTTGAACAAGGACATGGTTTCGTATTCAGGCGATATTGTCACTTTCGAGATTAAAGACAAGGCTGCATTTGGCCCTGATTACGAAGAAGCACCCTGGATTTTTAAGCGCAACGGCATTTACTACCTTATGTATGCGGCACATGTTCCCGAAGCGGTTTATTATGCCATGGCCACCTCGCCACTCGGCCCATGGAAATACGGTGGCGTTATTATGAAAGCTTTTGCCCAGGGTTCAATGGGAAACCACCCAGGAGTTGCCAAATACAAAGACCAATGGTACTTTTTTTATATGAACGAAGATTTGCCCAACGGCCACGACAAACGCCGTGCGGTTAATGTGATCCCATTTGATTTTAATGCCGATGGATCAATTACAGAACTGGCACACAGTAAAGCAGGAGCAAAAGCGATTGCCAATTTGAACCCATATAAAAGAACCGAGGCAGAAACCATTGCCTGGGAAGAAGGTATTGAAACCGCCAAGAACGAAAAAACTGGCGTATATGTAACAGACATCAGCAACGGCGATTACATTAAAGTGCGCAACGTTGATTTTGGAAAAGGGGCAAAGAAATTCGAAGCCTCTACAGCAGCAATTGCCGATGGTGGAAGCATTGAAATCCGGATTGATGCACTTGACGGTGCTTTATTGGGAACTTGCGTCGTAAAGAATTCGGGCGGCATGCAAAATTGGAAAGTGCAATCGGCAAAACTCAAGAAAACCAAAGGTGTTCACGATGTGTATTTCGTTTTCAAAGGAAGTGAAAGCCACTTGTTCAACTTCGACTGGTGGCAGTTCAAATAAATATTTATCGATGAAATCACTACTTGTTGCAATATTGATGTTTAGTGGGTTGTTGGTTGTTGAAGTGCTTGCTCAGCCCAATCAACCCATAAGAAACGATAGCCCAGCCTCATCACCCGATATTTGGAACCTGCCACCGTTGACAATTGCTGAAGGCCAGTATAAACCCAATTGGAAAGAAATCAGTCGTAATTACACCGTTCCAGCCTGGTGGCGCGAGGCTAAGTTTGGTGCATGGTCACATTGGAGCCCTCAGTCGATGCCCGAACAAGGCGACTGGTATGCACGGGGCATGTACATGGAAGGAAGTGCTCAATATCGATATCACGTTGAGAACTTTGGACATCCATCGGTGTATGGTTACAAAGATATTTGCCACAACTGGGTGATTGATAAATGGAACCCCGATGAATTAATGGATTTGTACACAGAAATGGGTGCCCGCTACTTCATGGCAATGGGTGTTCATCACGACAACTTCGATTGTTTCGATTCGAAATACCAACCTTGGAATTCGGTAAATGTCGGTCCCAAGCAAGACATTGTGGGAACATGGGAAAAAGTTGCCCGAAAACACGGAATGCGCTTCGGAATAGGTTTTCACAATACACCAGGCCGTACTTGGGGGCAGTTTATGACCACCTGGTACAACCGCGACAAAAACGGACCTAAAGCAGGAGTACCTTACGATGCCCTTCAAACCAAAGAAGACGGCAAAGGGCTTTGGTGGGAAGGAATGAACCCGGTTGACTTGTATGGCCCTGTTCACGACAAAAAAAATCCCTTGCTTTCGCCTTATGCCAACCAGTTTATGTGGCGAATCGACGATGCCATTACCAAATACCGCCCCGATGTAATTTATTTCGATGAACATGCAGGCGACTCACAAGTTGATCTGGGAGTGAAAATGGGACTTGGCTTTCTGGCTCCCCAGCTCATCGCAAATTACTACAACAAATCGTTGCAATGGAACAAGGGGAAAATGGATGTGGTGGTGAACCTCAAAGGTGTAGGAGGGCCATACAACAGCTTTCAAAACAACCCCGAACTGCTTCCTGTGGTTGACCGTTCGCTGGTTAAAAGCACCGAGTTTATCATTGAACCCGAGATCAGGGCTTATTCGTTCCAAACTGAAACCAGCATTGCCGAATGGCATTATAAAACCGGGCAAAAATACCTGAGTGCAGCAAAGGTGATTGAACTGCTGTTGCAGAATGTTTCCCGAAACGGGACTATGTTGCTGAACCTTACCCAGCATGGACGTGGCGATCTCGATCCTGAAGTGGTGCAAATTGCCAAAAATGTTGGGGCATGGTTAAAAATCAACGGCGAAGCAATTTACGGATCGCGCCCATTTGAGGTGTATGGCGGCGAAACCACCTACTATACCCGCAATAACGGACAGGTTTATGCCACGGTATTAAATTGGAACGATAGCTCGCTAGTTTTAAAAGCCTTACATTCTGGAGGGAATACACTAGGGAAAGTATCCAAAGTGGAGTTGCTTGGTAGTGATGTTGCCATCGATTTTATTCAAGATGAAAAGGGATTGACCATAACACCTAAAAAAGCTGTTCAACCCCTCTCCGGAATAACCGACAATACATTGTCGAAAAACCAACGTGTTTTGCGCATCACCCACGATAAAGGTTGGTTCAACGACGATGACCCGGGCATTGTAGCTCCGGGATGGAGCCGGGTTTGCAACCTGAAAACTGGCGACTATAACAACGACCTCACTATCAGCGAAACCGTTGGCGATGTGTGGTCGGGTACTTTTTCAGGCAAAGGTGTAACGGTAATCGCGCCCATAGAAGAAGGAGCGGGTACAATAGAAATAAAAATTGATGGTGAAACGAAGGCAACAGCCAATCTATCAACAGTTGGAAAACGTAAACCGCAGCAGGTAGTTGCTGAAATCAAACAATTAAAGACAGGAAATCACACCATTGAAATCATAAACCGGGGTGCCGGAAAAGTAGCAATTGACGCATTAATCATTAAAAAATAAGGATATGGGCATAAGAATTTATTCAACCTTAGGTTGTTTTACGATACTGGTTCTGGCATTTTCAGCTAGGGCACAAAATACCGTTCCTCCACAGCGGCCAACCATCCAAACCAAGTTCACTGCCGACCCGGCACCCATGGTTTACAACGATACGGTTTATTTGTACACTTCGCACGATGAGGATGATGCGCAGGGTTTTAAAATGCTCGACTGGTTGCTCTACACATCAACCGACATGGTGAACTGGACCGAGCATGGGGCAGTGGCTTCTTTGAAAGATTTCAAATGGGCAAAGCAGGACAATGGTGCCTGGGCGGTGCAGTGCATCGAGCGCAACGGCAAGTTCTACCTCTATTGCCCCATGCACGGCGGCGGAATTGGAGTGTTGGTGGCCGATTCGCCTTACGGACCTTTCAAAGATCCGCTGGGTAAACGTTTGATTGACACCGACCACGTTTGGCAAGATATTGATCCATCGCCTTTTATCGACGATGATGGCCAAGCCTACCTCTTCTGGGGAAATCCTGATGTGTATTACGTAAAACTGAACGACGACATGATTTCGGTGAAGGGTGAAGTGGTGAAAGAGCCCACCAAACCCAAAAATTACCAAGAAGGTCCATGGGTTTGGAAACGCAACGGTCAGTACTATTTGGCTTATGCTTCAACCTGTTGCCCCGAAGGGATTGGGTATGCCATGAGCAAATCGATTACCGGGCCTTGGGAATACAAAGGAATGATTGTCGATGCTTCGGAACTCACACGTGGAAACCACCCCGGAATCATCGAATACAAAGGCAAGTCGTATTGTTTTGGACACAGTTATGACATCTTGAAAAAGACCACATCGAAATTCTACGAACGTCGCTCGGTTGACATGGACGAGATGGTGTACAACGCCGACGGAACGATTCAAAACCGCAAATATTGGTCGGTTGAAGGTCCTGCACAAGTGGGAACACTCAATCCGTTCTGTCGTGTTCAGGCTGAAACCATGGCTTGGAGCGAAGGCTTGAAAACCAATTTTGAAACCGAATGGGAAGGCCCGTTTGAGTGGAACCGAGGAAAGAAAATTGCCGACCGCTTGTATGTAACTTCTATTCAGAATGGCGATTATATTTTGGTGCAAGGTGTCGATTTCGCTTCGGGCGCCAAGTCGGTCGAAGCCATGGTTTCGCCCCTTTATGGCGGAAAAATCGAAATCCGTACCGATAAAATCGATGGACCCGTGATTGCGACTGTCACTGTTGGGCCACAAGGCGAAGGCGGAAAATGGAAAACAGCTTCGGCTCCCGTTTCCAAAGTGAGCGGTGTTCACGATGTCTACTTCGTTTTCAAAGGCGAAAAGGACCTATTCGATTTCGACTGGTGGCAGTTTTCAAAATAGAAAAGCAATTGATTTCAAATAAACAAATTAGCATAAATTAAAATCTTCATTATGAAGCAACTAAGCCTTTATTTTTTACTTTTGGTGAGTACACTTTTTCTGTCTTCATTAAGTTTGAAGGCGCAAATCGAGGATTTCAAAGTAGGCACTTCAACCCGCAAAATGCTTGTGTTTGCTCCTCCCAACATCGAACCCAATCGGCCGCTTTTGCTTTCGTTGCACGGTATGAACCAGGATATTGCTTATCAGCAAAACCAAGCGAAATGGGAAGAAGTGGCCAAGGCGAACAATTTTGTGGTCGTTTATCCCGGTGGTATCAGCAATTCGTGGGACATCTCGGGAACGAGGGATACTGATTTCATTTTAGCCATTATCGACGAGATGGTGAAACGCTACAATATTGATCGAGACCGGGTTTATCTTTCGGGTTTTTCGATGGGAGGGATGATGACCTACCATGCGGCCACCAAGATTGCCGACAAAATAGCCGCCTTTGCGCCCGTTAGCGGGTACCTCATGGGCGGCCCCAACACCAAAAGTTCGCGACCAATCCCAATTATCCACACCCACGGAACTGCCGACGATGTGGTGGTTTACAGCGGTGTGCAACGGCACATGGACGCTTGGATTGCCCGCAACAATTGCCCAACTACCGCAGTGATTACCAAACCGTATCCTGTTTCGAAACCCAGTTCA
>JAFGVJ010000295.1 GCA_016938055.1 Prolixibacteraceae bacterium | reverse complement strand
TCGGGGCCATACCAGCCTACCAGGGCGCATGGGCCATAGCCGTAGGAAGGGATTTCCTGTCCGGTAAGGAAGGTGAGGGTTACAGTACCATCTTCTTCGTTTTCATTGATTTTTCCGTAAACGGCATAAGCAGCATCACCGGCAGGTTGTCCATAACCACCAGCAGCAACCAGTCCCAATATTTGAACGGCATAAATATCATTCTCAACAGGATTGAGCTGCATGTCCCATTCAAAAGCACCACCTGCACGCCAGATGTTACCGGAAGCGGTATAATCGCCCAGCATCCAGCCAAAGGGGTGGTCGTCGTCCGAAATGCTCACCAGAATGGTATCAATAGCACCAAAGTCGTACGACTGAGTGTTGGAAGTCAGGTGGATTTCAAAGGTTTTGGTCCCGGTAAATACCGTGTTATCGTAGGTTTCGATTTTGATGGTATCGTAACCAAACCCATCGGGATAACTCAGTTTGTTGGCACTGATCACTTTGAAGTCAGTTCCTTCAACTGCAGGGTTGGCCTGGCCTTCGGAAGATACCGTGAAAGATACTTCTACGGCAGGGCTTCCGCTGGTAGCTGTAACCAGCACCGGAATGTTCAAAGTTTTGTTGGTTTCTGCAATCGCCGATGTTTTCGCGGTGAAGGCTACAAAACTCATTGACTCGTCGAAGGTGATGCGTTCTTTTTCACAGGAAGTGAAAATACCGACGGCCAAAAGTATCCATAGTATGTTGTGTAATCTTTTCATTTCTATACGTATTTTTTAAGATTAATAACCATCGTTCTGAACCATGTTCACGTTCGCGTCGATTTCAGCTTTTGGAATAGGCATGGCCCAGCGGTAGTCGGGGAACGGTACGTCTTTGTTCAATGCACCACTGTAATCGTTCCGCTGCAGTGGTCTTTTACTGCGTGCCAGGTCGAACAGGTGGTGTCCTTCAAAGCAAAGTTCCATACGACGTTCGGCATAGATGTCGTTGATGGTCACGTTTGTTTTGGGTGTAGCACCACGGTTGCTTCTCACTTCGTTGATGTCGTCAACGGCTGAAACCCCTGAGATGGAAGCTCCTTTGTTGATGGCTTCGGCACGGGTAAGGTACATTTCGGCCAGACGCAACACCGGGATGTTGTCTTCACGCAGGTTGCCGTCTTTTCCGGGATATTTCAAAGTCCAGAAGTCGTTCGGATAATCAGGGGTGTTGATAAACAGGTTCCCTCGAACATCTCCTTCTTCATAGAGGTCAATGAGGTCCATCGAAGCACCTACATCACCATAACCATCGGGTGATAAAATGTAAGAAATTACATCCCAGTTTCCGTGGGTGGAGTTTCCTTCCGAACCGAATACTTCAAAGATGGTTTCGGCGCCACCAACAGCAGCTCCCCAGATACCCCCTTCGCTGGCCACAGCAAATTCAGCAGCCGGAGTTAGGGAGTAGGCACCAGAGTTGATCACTAATGAAGCATAGTCAGCAGCATCCTGCCATTTTTCCATGTAGAGGTAAACGCGGGCCAAGAGGGCCTGAGCAGCGTATTTGCTGGCAAAGGCTTTGGTATCGGTACCTACCCTGCTCACTGAAGGGCCTAAAAGGCTTTCAGCAGCTTTGAGGTCGGTCACAATCTGGTCGTACACTTCGCCTACGGTATTCCGGGCAGGTGTGCCAATTTCGGTCACCAGCACTACAGGTACACCCGGATTGCCGGCGCCTGAGGAATATTGTTGGGCATACAAACGTACCAGGTCATGATAAGCAATGGCACGGAGGAAAAAACATTCACCTTTGAGTTCGTTGATCTGGTCTTCGGTGATACCGGGTTCCTCCAGTGTTTCCAATGCATTCAGCACGTTGTTTACACGGGCAATGGTCACATAAGCAGTGGCCCAAAGGTTGGAAGTAGCATCTTCGGTGTTGCTCCACAGGTATTCAGTGGTGAAACGTCCCGATGAGATGGGGCTCAGTTTGGCATTGCCGCCTTTCAGGTCGGCAGTGACGACAAATCCACGGCCGTACCAGTTCACCGAGTATAGGGGTGAATAAGCGGCTGCAACAGATTTTTCCAGACCATCGAAGTTCGACAGGGTCAACTCGTTGGTTTGCGAAAGCCTTGGTTCCTGGTAGAGAAAATCTTCACACGAAGTGAATGCTACCATGAAAAGCAATCCTATGATTGTTATATTTTTAAATCTCTTCATTACGCTAAAATTTTAAGTATTAGAATTTAATGTCCAATCCAACAACGAAACTTTTGGTTTGCGGATAGATACCAAATCCGGATCCATCAACACCACGTTCGGGATCCCAGAAATCCACATCGTGGAAAGTATATGCGTTAACGGCACTACCATACACACGCAAATCTTCCAGTTTTATTTTATTGACCAGTTTTTTCGGTAATGAATAGGATAAAGTAATGTTTTTCAACCTCAAATAGTCACCACTGTACATCCAGCGGGTATTGTAGAAACCAGCTGAGTTGGTGGTATTGTCGGCAATGGGTTTTGGGTTGGTAGTAATGTCACCTGGTTTTTTCCAATAGTCCAAACCACTGTTGGCCTGGTTGGAACCCCAGTTGTAACCATCGGAGTTGGTATAACGGTTTTCTTCGATGATGACTTCTCCGCCTATTTTAAATTCGGTGGCGATGGAAAGGGTAAGGCCTTTCCAACTCAGGTCAGTACTGATACCGCCAATAAAATCAGGTTCGGGACTACCGGCCAGAAAGCGGCGGGCATCGGCATACACGTTGGTCAAAGGTCCTCTTTCTTCGCGGGTACCGGTGTACCAGAGGGCTTCTCCGTTTACGGGATTCACACCTGCATAATCGCGGAGGTAGAATTGATAGAGTGATTCGCCCACCTTATGCAGGATACGGGCATTTGCTGTACTCACAAATTCTTCTTCTTCACCCAGGTCGAGGATTTCACTGCGGTTGTGGGCAATGTTGGCAGAAAGGTTCCAGGTGAATTCTCCACCACTGAGGATGTCGTAATTGATCAATGCTTCCCAACCGGTGTTGGACAGTGAACCAACGTTCCTGCGCAGGGTAGAGAAACCGGATGTTCTGGAGATATTGGTGTTCAACAACATATCGGTAGTGATCCTTTTGTATACTTCGAATGAACCACTCAAGCGATCGAACAAACCAAAGTCGAGACCCACGTTGTAGGCAGTGTTTACCTCCCAGGTCAGGTCGGGATTCGAAGGTTGGGCAGGAGCCATACCAACAACGCCGTTGTACTGGGTAGAACTGTAAACGCCCCAGTGTTCGTAAACACCAATGTTGTCGTTACCGTTAACACCATAGCTGGCACGCAGTTTTAGGGTGTTAATCGGGTCAACCGATTCTAGGAAGCTTTCTTCGTGAGCATTCCATGAAGCACCAACTGAATAGAAATTTCCCCAACGGTTGTTGGATCCAAAACGTGAACTACCGTCGGTACGTACACTGGCCTTGAGGTAATATTTGCTGTTGTAATTGTATTCCAGGTTTCCAAAGAAGGAAAGCATGGTCCAACGGCCTTCGCCATAGTCACCCTGGTCTTCATCGGACGATGAGGTGTTGGGGAATGGTATGGCAGGATCCACATTGGGAGAATAAATATAGTATGAATTGTTATAGTGGTCGGTAGCTTCCTGCCCAAGCAATACCCTGATGCTGTGAACGTCCATCAGGTAAGTGTTGTAACTTACGGTGTTGGAGGTAGTAAGCTGTGAATATTTGGTGTTGGAAACCTGCAGGGTAGCAGTTCCGGCATAGTCGGCTTCTTTTGACCAGTAACGGCGACCTTCGCCAATGGCAATGTCGGCCGAGTTATTGGAAGTAATGGCTAAACCTTTCATGGGTTTCCATTCGGCAAACCCTACTACCAAACCACGGTATTGTTTTTCCCACTGGTCGTCGTATTCGGCAGTGGCACGCGGGTTGGTATTGGCATTTTCAGAGATTGCAAGGTTGTAAGTGCCATCTTCGTTGTACATGGGGGTCCATGGATTGATGAGCATACCGGCAAACATGGGGTTTACGTAGTACAAGCTCTGCATGGCCACGTCGTTGGCATCGATGTAACCCAGGTTGGTTTTGACCCCGATTTTCAGTTTATCGGTTACGTTGTGGTCAATATTGGAACGAATCTGCATCCTTTCATAATCCACCCCATAAAATACACCTTCCATTTTGGAATAAGCCACAGAGGTGAAGTGTTTGGTTTTGTCATCACCACCATTGACTGATACTTCAACGTTTTGAATATTTCCAAGACGGGTCAGTTCATCTAACCAGTTGGTTTGGGGTTGACCCAGCAGCGATTTGGGAACATAGTAGCTGCCATTGGTTGGGTCGTCGGGGTTCAGACCGATGTTTACCACTGCATCGCGCATGTAGGTAACCAGTTGTTCGGGGTTCATAATTCCGTAGCCATTGTCGTTGGCCAGCGAGGTAACCCCGTAGGAGGCTTTTGCCGAAACGGTTGATTTTCCAACCTTTCCTGATTTGGTGGTGATCAGGATAACACCATTCGCAGCGCGCGATCCGTAAATCGAAGCAGCAGCGGCATCTTTCAACACGGTTACGGATTCAATGTCGCTGGGATTGATCATTGAAAGGGCGTTACCGGTGTTGGTAAAATAGGTTTGGTCACCGCTCATGATCGGTACACCATCCACTACATACAAGGGTTCGTTACCGGCAGTCAGGGAGCTGATACCGCGGATACGGATCTGTGAGTTACTACCTGGCTGGCCTGAAGTGGAAGTAACCTGAACACCGGCGACTTTACCTCCCAGAATTTTGTCGAAACTCAATTCAGGTACGTCGGCCAATTCTTCAGAATTAACAACTCCTACCGATCCGGTGTTGGCTTCCCTGGTGGAAGTGCCATAACCTACAATCAGTACTTCATCCATGCTGACTACGTCAGCTTCCATCACCACGTCAATTACGGTTGAAGTGCCGATTTCTACATTTTTTGTTTCCATTCCGATAAACGAAAAAACCAACACCTTGGCGTCGGCAGGAGCGTTGATCGAATACTTACCATCTATATCAGTTATAGTTCCGGTAGTCGTCCCCTTGACTACAATGGAAACACCAGGTAAGGTTGTTTGATCCGCCGATCTAACTGTTCCAGTTATCCTCGTCGACTGAGCAAAAACCACCTGTACTGCTACAAAAGCTAAGAGCGTAAGTAATAGCGCAATTTTTTTCATACAAATAATTTTTATGGATTAATAAAAGTCTAATCTCAAATAAGAATAGGTTTAGTGTGAATAATGTTTAATCTATTAGACATAATTTATCAATAATTTTAAGAAAAAATTACTACACAATATTGTTTTGTTCGATAATGTTGATGAATCAGGCGTCTGTAAATAATCGGGAATGACCTCATCAATTTGCTTTGCTTCTTTAGAGTGCTCAAATTAATTATTTTTCTGATACGGCCATCAGCTTGTATCATAAAAATTTCAACCTAAAGCTCTTTTTTAGAAACAGAGAACTACAAACATGACATATGTCAGATTTGTTCGCAGCATTCCCTCAAAAATCGACTATTTTCTTTTGATTTTTAATTGTTGACCAATGCTCAGGCCTTTGGTATTGGAGATATTGTTTAATTTTTGGATGTTTTCGGCACTTACCCCCGGAAATTGTTGGGCTATGGTCCATAAATTGTCTCCTTTTTTCACAGTATAGTACAGGTAAGCATCATCCTTTACAAGTTGTGTATTCGATGCCGTTTGTGTTGCGGGGATTACGGCACCTATTGATTTTTGCTTTTCTTCAAAACTCATGGCGTTAAAGTCCTTGAAATACTCTCCTTTGCCCGATGGTACATAAATGACCAGTTTTTGTCCCACCCTGATGAGGTTGCCATGGATGTTGTTCCAGTAGCGTAAATCGGCAGTACGTACTTTGAACCATTGTGAAATGAACCCGATATTGTCGCCGCTTTTCACGGTATAAAATACCTTTTCTTTTCCTTTAATATCGCCGGGTACATACTGGTAAGCTGTTTGGGCAGGATCCTTTATTTTGTTGTTCGGGAAAAATTCTTCCCTTTTATAGCTGAATATGGGTTGTTCATTTTGTATGAAAGTGAGCACTGACTCCTGGGGCAGGCACAAGGGATAGGGTTTTTCCTGCGTTGCAGGGATAATGTCGCGCCGGTACATGGGGTTCATGTCGCGGATCATCTCAATGTCGAGGCCCAACTGTGCCGATACCTGTTCAAAATGCAGATAATTGTTGATCATGATGGTATCGGTAATGATGTTGAAGGAAGCTTGTTGTGGCACTATTCCATGCAACTTGTAATAATTCATGGTATAGGCTGCGGCTATGAAAGCCGGAACATAACCCCTGGTTTCCTTTGGGAGGCGATAATAAATCGTCCAGTAATCGCGGGTACCGCCCGATCGTCTGATGGCCTTGTTCACATTGCCGGGTCCGCAGTTGTAGGCAGCAATTACCAAATGCCAGTCCTGATAAATGGCGTACAAATCACTCAGGTAACGTGCCGCAGCATCGGTTGCTTTGACCGGATCGCGCCGTTCGTCAACAAAGGAGTTGATTTCGAGCCCGTACATTTTTCCTGTTCCATACATGAACTGCCACAAACCGCAGGCACCAGCGCGGGAAAAAGCCCTGGCATTTAAGGCTGATTCAATGATGGCCATGTACTTCAATTCGATGGGCAGATTGTATTTGTCGAGGATTTCTTCAAAAATGGGAAAATAATAATTGGCGAGCCCCAACATGATGGCAACCTGGTTTCGTTTTCTTTCGGTATACAAACTGATGACTGAGCCCACTGTTTTATTGTACGAAAGGTCGATGTAAGCATTGAGGGCTGAAAGCCGGGCAATGTATACCGAGTCTGAAAGGGGAGCATGCAGCATTTCAACATCTTCGTTAAAAAGTAAAAAAGTGCTGTCAGGGTCGGGAATCACCATGCTGTCGATGTTGTAAGCATTCCTGACATACCAGTTGTTCATCAGGCTGTCCATTTGGGCAGCAAAGAGGAAATCCTGAATTTCGTCGGAATATGCTTTGATGGTATCGAGGTTGCCAAGGCTGTCGATCCCGGTGAGTTCAACCCTTTGCATGGGCATTATTAAACCATTGGGATGATTGTTGGCTGCAACTGTATTGAATAGGAGGGTGGATATGATGCTGAGGATAATTGGTTGAATGAACTTCATGAATCATTGTTGTTATTAAAATTTATAAACTAAAGTTACTCCCGGCAAAGGGGTGTTGGTCATGGGATCGGAAGGCAGGGGGTCAAATTTGAAACTCAAATCTTCCGAAACGTCAAAATCAATAAAGTGGGCATTGACATTGGCGTCGAGAATGTTGACAAGGTAAAAGGCTACAGCTCCAATGATGTACAGGTCGCGCTGGCGGCTGTAATTGGTGATATAACTTTTATAGGTTGCTTGCCAGTTCGAAGGCGGATTGGCTTCATCAATGGGATCTTCGTAAAGTGCCTGGTACGAATTGGTCAGCGGATCACCATCGTCCAAATCGAGATAAGCCTGCACATAGGTTTTATAACGCTGATGATTGTCGTTGATGTAATAGCCAATGGCGGCAAAACCTCCGTAAATGAAAGGTACTTTCCACCATTTTTTGTTGTAAATCTGGCCCAAACCGGGCAATACTGCCGAGTAAATGGTGGCCTTACGGGGCAGGTGTACCTTTGCAGGTGCCGTTTCAATTGAATCGGCCCACACTACGGTGTCGGGTTCCTGTGCATGTACATTCAGACACAATAATCCCAGACACATCAAAATAAAACCCTTCACTAATGCCTTCAACAGATTGTTTATTGGTTGAGTTTATCGAGTATCCCTATGATCTTTTCAAGTTCTTTGCCCGATTTAAAAGGGATAACGATTTGTCCTTTTCCTTTATTGTTGATTTTGAAACCTACGTTGGTCGAAAAATGCTTCGACAGGTGGTTTTTCAGGTTTTCATATTCATCGGGAAACCTGGCTGCCGGTTTTTTGGCCTTGCCGGTTTCTGTTTCTTCGTTGTTCAACTTCCTGACAATCTCTTCAATCTTGCGGACCGAAAAATCGTAGGTCATGATTTGTTTGTAGATCATGACCTGGGTTTCAGGATCCTTTACATTGATAATGGCCCGGGCATGTCCCATGGAGATTTCCCGATCGCGGATGGCTTTCTGGATAATGGCCGGCAGTTTCAGCAAACGCAAATAGTTTGAGATGGTGGAACGTTTTTTTCCAACCCTTTCGCTCAGCACCTCCTGGGTGAACTGGCATTCGTCAATCAGTCTTTGGTAGCTCAGGGCAACTTCGATGGCATCAAGGTCTTCGCGCTGAATGTTTTCCACCAGCGCCAGTTCCAGCATCTGATTGTCGTCCGATTCCCTGATGTAAGCAGGAACCTTGTTCAGACCGGCCAGTTTGGAGGCCCTGAAACGCCTTTCGCCGGCTATGATCTGGTACTGGTTTTCGCCTGTTTTCCGTAGGGTGAGGGGCTGAATGATACCCATCTCACGGATAGAAGTAGCCAGGTCGTTCAGGGCTTCTTCATCAAAAGTGGTACGGGGTTGCCAGGGGTTGGCCACAATATGGGCAATGTCGATTTCATCAATCATTGCCTGTGGGTTGGGCTGGTTTACTTCGTTGGCATTCTCTATCAACGCGCCGAGTCCCCGGCCTAATGCATTTCTTTTCGCCATGCTAAAATATGCTTTGTTCGAATCGCTTGTTAATTGTTCGATGGATGATACTCTGTGTTTTTATCAATCAGTTCCTTTGCAAGGTTCATGTGATTGATGGCTCCTTTCGAGGTGGCATCGTACAGGATGGCCGGTTTGCCATAGCTGGGTGCCTCGCTCAAACGGATGTTCCGCTGAATGAGCGTATGGAAAACCATTTCCTGAAAATGCCGTTTCACCTCCTCGTACACCTGGTTGGAGAGGTTGAGCCTCGAATCGTACATGGTGAGCAGGAAGCCTTCTATTTGTAAATCGGGGTTCAGCCTGCTCTGGATAATTTTAATGGTGTTGAGCAACTTGCCCAGGCCTTCGAGCGCAAAATACTCGCACTGCACGGGTATGATCACCGAATCGGCTGCAGTGAGCGTGTTCACGGTAATCAGTCCCAGCGAAGGGGAGCAGTCAATCAAAATATAATCGTATTGATCTTTCAGTTTCTCGATGGATTTCTTCAGTATTTTTTCCCTTTCGGGGCGGTTCAGCATTTCAATTTCGGCACCCACCAGGTCAATGTGCGAGGGCAGCAGGTCGAGGCCTTCAATTTCGGTGTGCAAAATGGCCGATTCGGGTTCAATCTGGTCAATGATGCACTCGTAAATGCTGTTTTCAATGGTCTTCAGATCGAAACCCAAACCCGAGGTGGCATTTGCCTGAGGATCGGCATCAATCAACAAAACTTTCTTCTCTAATATGGCCAGACTCGCCGATAGGTTGATGGCCGTAGTGGTTTTACCTACACCGCCTTTCTGGTTTGCCAGTGCTATAATTTTACCCATTCGTTGTTCAATTTTTAGTATCCCAAAAATAATATTTTAAGTCACAACCCCATCATTTAATTGTTGAATGTTGTTGAGGGCTGGTATCAGTACACTTGCACATCTTGCCAATGGTTTTCAGTAGGGGTCAACATCGGGGATGAACAGTACTGTTCGGTTGTAATCCTGATTTTTTACTTTATCGATGGCCTGCATGAGCTGTATTTTGGCCGCATCGGGGGGCATTGTTTTTTCCAGTTTAACGCGGATCACCAACTGGTACAATTGCTGCATTTTGCCAATAAGGTGGAATTCGGGACCCAGCACATTGTTTTGAAAGGTTTTTCGCAGTTCCTGTGCCAGTTGTTGTGCTGCCAGCTGTGCCCTGTCGCGGTTCTTGTGTTTGATGGTGAGGTTGATGAGCCGGTACCAGGGTGGGTAACGGAACAGTTTCCTTTCCCGGATGGATTGTGAAAACATTTGCTCAAAATTGCCTTCCCCAACCAGGCGTATCAGTGGATGAGCCGGTTGAGAGGTTTGAATCACCACTTTTCCCTGTTTGTTTTTTCGGCCTGCCCTGCCGCTTACCTGTAGCATCAGCTGGAAAGCCCTTTCGTACGACCTGAAATCGGGAAAGTTCATCAGGTTGTCGGCGTTGAGAATGCCAACTACACTCACCCGTTCAAAATCAAGTCCTTTGGTCACCATTTGGGTGCCAACCAGTATTTGTGTTTTTCCTTCGGTAAACCGGTGGATGATTTTTTCATAGGCTTGCCGGGTTCTGGTGGTATCCACGTCGAGGCGATCGATTTTCACTTCGGGGAAATAAATTTTCAATTCGTCTTCCACCTTTTGGGTGCCAAATCCCTTGCTTTGTACATCGTCGGAGCCACACGCGGTACAATGGGTTGGAAGCTGGGCGCTGTAGCCACAATAATGGCACAACAAGCGGTTGCTGAACTTGTGGTAGGTGAGGCTCACGTCGCAATGCAGGCACTTGGGAATCCAGCCACAGCTACGGCATTGGATGAAGGGAGCAAAGCCCCTCCGGTTTTGAAACAGGATGACCTGTTCATTCTGCTGCAAGGCATTTTCAAGGGCTTCGAAAAGCAGGGGGGTCATGTAGGCTTTCATCTGCTTCCGTTTCCAGGCATCGCTTAGGTCGGCCACCAGCACTTCGGGGGCAGCCACCTTGTAATGTTTTTGGGTGAGCCTTACCAGACCATATTTTCCGGCTTTGGCATTGAAATAACTTTCGAACGAAGGGGTGGCACTGCCCAGCAGTACCCTGGCCTGGTGCAGGTGACCCAGCATCACTGCTGCATCGCGGGCATGGTAGCGGGGAGCCGGATCGAATTGCTTGAAGCTGTTCTCGTGTTCTTCGTCCACAATGATCAGCCCCAGGTGCTGATAGGGCAGGAAAAGTGCCGATCGTGCACCGAGTATGAGCTGGTATTTATGGCTTTCACCTTGTTGAAAAGCCAACACCTTGTTCCAGATTTCCACCCTTTCCGAATCGTTGAATTTAGAATGGTACACCCCCGCCCTGTTACCAAAAACCTGGGTCAGGCGATCGATGATCTGGGAAGTGAGGGCAATTTCGGGCAGCAGGTACAGCACCTGTTTGCCTGCTTTGAGCTGTTCGGAAATGAGGCGGATGTAGAGTTCGGTTTTCCCGCTGGCAGTAACCCCATGCAGCAGCACCACTTTTTTGCTCCTGAACTGGTCGTAAATTTCGTTCAGGGCTGTTTCCTGTGATGGGTTCAAGGGTTTTTGCAAGGATGAACTTTGGGCATCGGGCAAGCGGTCGGTTTCGATCTCCGTTAATTCCACATAGCCTTTGTCAGTCAGGCCTTTCAGTACACTTTCTGATGCTTTGCTGTTGGCAAGCAGTTCCTTTTTAGGGATCGAGCTGCGTTGTTGAGGCGCATAAAAATGCAGTTCGTTGAGCAGCCACATGAACAG
>JAFGVJ010000294.1 GCA_016938055.1 Prolixibacteraceae bacterium | reverse complement strand
CCAATGTCGTGCAAATCGCCGGCCACGGTTCCAATGATGAACTGGCCTTTGCGTTTGACTTCGCCCGACTGGAAAAAAGGTTTCAGGTGTTCCATGGCTGCATTCATGGCCTTGGCAGCAATGAGCATTTGGGGCACAAAAATCTTTTTCTGCGAAAACTTCTCACCCACCTTGTCCATGGCCGAAATGAGGGCTTCATTGAGGATACGGGTAGGTGCGATGCCCGAATCAAGTGCAAGGCGGGTGAGCTCGTCGGCACCGTCCATGCCTTTCATGGCTGGCGGGAAAGGTGCCAGTTTATTGACTTTTCCAAATTCTACACACTCCGATATACGGTTCAATAATTCTTCGGGATTCATAAATATGATGTTGATGGTTTACTTATGCTATTTCTTTAGTTGTTGAGCCAGTGCCCTGATGTGATCGGGGGTAGTACCGCAGCAACCACCAATAATGTTGGCGCCTGCCAGAACCAGTTGATCGGCCAATCCGGCCATTTGTCCCGGCGTTTCGAGAAAGCGGGTGGCTCCCTGCTCGTACACCGGCATTCCGGCATTAGCATGAATCAGCACTGGAATATCGGGGTGAACTTTACGAATTTCTTCGGTAATCCCGATCATGTTTTTCATACCATTGCCACAGTTGGCCCCGATGATGTGTGCCCCGGCATCGATGAGAGCGGTAACCATATCGGCGGGTGAAACGCCCATCATGGTATAGAATGTACCATCGGGCGAAGGATCAAAGGTCATGGTACAAATGATTTCACAGCGGGTATTTTCAGCAGCTGCCCGAATGGCGGCCACGGCTTCGTCCAAATCGGTCATGGTTTCAATGACCAGGGCATCGGCACCTCCGGCTTCCAATGCCATGGCCTGTTCCTTAAAGGCTTCGTAAAAGGCTTCAACTGTTACATCGCCCATCACCAGCATTTTACCCGTTGGCCCAATGGAGCCCAGCACATGCTTTTGGCCACCCGCGGCACGGCGTGAGATGGCTGCTGCAGCCCGGTTAATCTCGGTAACCTTGTCGGCCAGGCCATAGTTGGCCAGCTTGAACGATGAACCACCAAAACTGTTGGTTTCAATCATATCGGCACCTGCATCGATGTAGCTTTTGGCAATTTGAAAAACTTCGTCGGGATGACTCAGGTTCCATGCTTCGGGGCATTCGCCCGGCTGGAGTCCCATTTGTTGCAGAAAAGTGCCCCAGGCACCATCAGATATCAGGGTTTTGCCAGCTTTCAATTCTTCTGTAATGGTTTTCATCGCTGTATAAATTGATTCGTTGAATGTCAAAATTAGTACAAATTTGCTCTGCCGGGGAACAAAACAAATTTCAATAGTTGAAAATAAGCTTTTTGACTTATTCAAGCATCACGAAACCAAACGAAATGCCCGGGAGCTTAATATATCGTACCATTTTCATCAATTCTTTTCCCTGAAAGTTTTCGGACATGGACTGAAGTTTATAATTTAGAAAACTGAAAAATCATTCACAGATCTAACACAACAAAGCATGACTGAACAACAATGGAACAACCTGGTGGCCCTTACCCGCGGAGAATATCAGGGACCCCTTCAAACCGGCTTTATCATTGATTGCCCCTGGTTGCCCAACTGGTACGGCATCAGCATACTCGATTATTTTACCAACGATCAGTTGTGGCTCGATGCCAACCTGAAAGCCTTGGAAACCTTTCCCGATGTACTCTTTCTTCCCGGGTTCTGGAGCGAGTACGGCATGTGTACCGAACCATCGGCTTTTGGCGCCAAATGTGTTTTTTGGCCCGATGAATTTCCCTTTGCCGAGAAAGTGATCCATCGCGATGAAGACATTGATGCTTTGCAGGTACCCAATCCCGAAAGCGAGGGTCTGTTGCCTTTCATGCTGAACCGGCTGAAACTTGCCCAGCCGGCCATTGAAGCTGCCGGTCATAAAATCAGGTTTTCTGTTTCGCGCGGGCCTTTGAACATCGCATCGTTCCTGATGGGCACCACCGAACTGATGACCATGATGATGATGGATCCCGAACGGGTTCACCGCCTGCTCAGGGTGGTTACCGATTTTCTGAAGAAGTGGCACGAAATACAGCACCGGCAATTTCCATCCATCGAAGGGATCATGATGCTCGACGACATTGTGGGTTTTGTGGGTGAAGAAGAATTTGTGGAGTTTGGCCTTCCTTATTTGAAAGAATTGTACGACACCAACGATCTGGTAAAACTTTTCCACAACGATGCAGATTGCACCATGAGCGTGAAGTATTATCCCGAAATTGGTATCAACCTGTACAACCCGGGCCTCGACATGAGCATAGAGGAATTGCACGAAGTAACCGGGCACCAAACCGTGATTCTGGGAAGTCTGCCTCCGCGCGATGTACTGGCTGCCTGTACCTCCGATGAAGTGTACCGTCAGACAAAAGAAATGCTGGCCGCAGTAAGCGATAAATCGAAATTGCTGGCCTCCTGTGGCGGTGGAATGCCCCCAAAAGTGAGCACTGAAAACATCGAGGCTTTTTTAAGGGCGGTGAAGGAAAATGAGATGGTGTGACTGGGAGATAAGTGACAATGAGATGGTGTGACTGGGAGACTGGTCAATCTATAATCTATTGTCTATAATCTAATATCTTCTATCTCAACTATCAGCGTTTTTTCTCCCGCATGAGGTCTCTTTTGGATTTTCCTTCAGTTGAATCATCCTCAGTCTCTTCGACTTCTTCAATTTCTATTTTTTGTTTTTTAACAACCGGAGCTGCCTGCTCTTCGTCATCAACAGATTTTTCACGCATCCGGTCGCGGGCACTGACACCTGTGGATGCCGGGCTTGATTTTACCGTTTCTTTTTTGCTGGTACTGGCCGGAACGGTTCTTTCTCTGGCCGATGATCGGCTCGACTGTATGGCTGGTTTCTTCACACTAAAATTATCGTTTTCACAAACCATGCTGGCCAGCACGCCCACACCGTCTTCTTTCTCATGGATGTAAGTGATGGTGAGCTGCAGTCCGTCGAGGTGCCACTCGTAATTGGTGAAGAAGCCGGCACCATCTACCACCCGTGGTTCACCATAATCGCTGGTCCAGAGTTTCACAATTTTGTTCACATCCTTGTTGTACATGGCCATGCTGGCTGCCTGAAACAGGTCGTTATGAAAACTGTAAATGATGGCCGAGGTAGGAATGCCTTCGTATTTCATTTCATCGTTACTTCTTTCGAAATCGTCGAACTTCTTGGCTGAACCACCTTCGTATTTAGTGTATCGGCCTTCCATTTCATCGAAAGGAGTTCCCCAAGCCATGCATTTGAATCCTTCGTATAGCGATTCGGCCTGACAGGGTGCCGGAGCCGGCTTCTCGGGTTCTTTGGCTTTGGGTGCCGGTGTGGCAGCTTTGCTTGTGGTAGTATTACTTGTTGTCGATTTAGCAGAAGTACTACGAGCTGTTTCAGTGACTTGTCCCTTGTTGCTAATGCTGAGTTCGATGCCTTTTCCATCATCCTTATTGAAAAGTAAAAAAGCCGTAATTCCACCACTCTCCCATTTGTAATTGACCATTCCGTTGGCCATGCTGACAGCAGGTTTACCATAGGAACCTGTCATGAATTCAACAATTTTTGTCAGGTCTTTGGAAAACAAACCCACTTGTACCAGTGCCAACTGATTGCTGCTGAAACCATAACTCACTGCATGGGCTGTCAATCCTTTGAATTCATAACTTTCATCGGCTCGTACATAACTGTTCATACCGGCAATTTTTTCACCGGTGGGCACAAAAATACCGCTCAATTGCTCGGGCGATTTACCAAAAGCCAGGGGGATTTCACCAGCCTTTTGCGCGAATGCACTACCTGCAAAAATCAGCATAAAAATAACAAGGGAGTAAAGCGTTTTCATAATCGTTGATGTTGGTTTGTTGTTCACGTAATCGTCTTCAATGTAGTAACATAAATACGAAAATACAATATTGCACAACAGATCTGTTTAGAAATTTTGAAGCGCTAAGGTCAGGCTTTTCTTTTTCTTGCTACATGAT
>JAFGVJ010000293.1 GCA_016938055.1 Prolixibacteraceae bacterium | reverse complement strand
GCTACGCGGAATTTTCACCGTAGGTGATTTGGTATTGTAGAAAAAACAACCCCGGAAAACAGTATACCTCGTAGAGGTTAAGCGCAAAAAGGGACAACCGGGTTTTGTATTTTATTTGTCGGCCAGTAGTGAAAAAATTTAAAGAATTGAATTGCTACCTCCCTTCGGAAAAAGTTTTTATATCAAAATACATATAGTTTTCTTTTCTAGGCAGAAACTATATCTAATTGCATATATTTTCATACCTTTATCAAGTTTTATATCTAAAGGCATATAATGAAGAAACTGGCAGAATTTGTCAAAGAACGAAGAAAAGAGGTAAATCTTACCCAGGAAGAATTTGCTGATCGTGCTGGTGTTGCATTAACCGTGATCCGCAAAATTGAACAAGGCAGAACGAATCTTAATGTGGAGAAAGTGAACCAGGTGCTAAGCATGTTCGGACATGAATTAGCGCCTGTTAATAGCAAAGAAATCAGCAAATGAGACAGGGGAAAGTCTATTATAAAAATCATTTTGCAGGGTTCATTACAGAAACAAATGACGGTGAATTTGTTTTTCAGTACGATGAGCAATATGTGAAAGATTATCCCAAACAGTTCATCACATTCACCATGCCTGTAAGGAATCAACCATACACGGAAAAACGACTCTTTCCTCTTTTTGAAGGACTAATTCCGGAAGGATGGTTATTAAATATTGCCTCCGAAAACTGGAAAATCAACAGGAACGACCGAATGGGATTATTATTGGCATGTTGTAAAAATTGTATAGGTGCTGTAAGTGTTGAACCAATACTGGAATCAGATGAATAATCGATGTTTATACTGCTATAAACAGGTTGAAGAAGGTCATGGTTTTCATGAAAAATGCTCTTTAGAATTCTTTGGTACTCCCACCCCTCCTGCCATTGAATATTCACTGAATCAAATGGATGAACTTGCGAAGAAAGTGGTAGAACGGCGTGTTTCGGTACCAGGTGTTCAGGCGAAACTATCCATGACATTAGTGAAAGAAGTAAAAGAAAAATCAGATACACGATTGACTGTAATTGATGCCCTGGGTGGTTCATTCATTTTAAAACCCCCATCTGATCGCTATCCCGAAATGCCTGAAAATGAACACGTGACCATGCGAATGGCTGAATCTTATGGAATACGGGTAGTACCATCATCACTCATTAGCTTAGCATCTGGTGAACTATCCTACATAACAAAACGAATAGATCGGATGGAATCAGGGGAGAAGATTCATATGCTTGATATGTTTCAGATCACAGAAGCATTTGATAAGTACAAAAGCTCCATGGAAAAAGTAGGGAAAGCTTTATATAGCTATTCTGGCAATACCATGCTTGATCTGCTCTTTTATTTTGAATTGACATTATTCTCCTTTATCACAGGAAATAATGATATGCATTTGAAGAATTTTTCAATGATCGAAAGTCCTTCTGGTTGGATCTTATCGCCTGCATATGATTTATTAAATGCCACAATTCTAAATCCTGATGATGAGGAAGAGCTTGCACTTACATTGGCAGGGAAGAAAAAAAAGTTAAAACTTGAGCATTTTTTACAATTGGGTAAAGACTTAGGCTTAACTGAAAAGCAGATTAAAGGAGCCTTCAATAGATTGAAAAGAAATACCCCTAAAGCGATGGAATGGTTGGATCAGTCATTTCTATCCCCGGATATGAAAAATGCTTACAAAGAAGTGCTCAAAAAAAGATATCATCTGTTAGGATTAAACGAATAAGAAGGGATGCAGATCAGTGCTTACCATTCATTAAATTCATCATCGGGATCAAAGGGAAGGTCATCATCGGGATCCTTGTCAAAAGCTGAAACTCCGGGCGGATTGAAGAGGCCCCAGCGATCGATCATATAATCCCAGGGATCGAAACTGTTTACCCAGTCGATAAACAACAGCCGGTATTCCTCAATGAGGTCTCTTACCAGCTGATAATAGTCCGTGTACTCGAAACCAAAGGCTTCTAGCGAGTGGTTTTGCACCATGAGCTCACGAGCTGCTTTTCGAATGATGGCAGCTGCTTCCATTTTCATATCGTAAAAACCCACGGCTTCTGCCCCTGCGATTTTAACTGTAAGCAGCATAGCATCTTCCAACATGATTCCCTTGACGAAACCAAGCTGATCATCATCGTCCGGAATCAAATCACCAATTTGCTTCACCACTTCAAAAATTTCTTTTCCCTTCTTAAAAATTGGGAGTTCTTCGATTGCTGAATTTCGTCTCATGGTTAAATCAAATATCTAATTGTTCTTTTCATCTCATTAAAATTATCAAAAAAGTAGTTTCATTCAAGTGCAAAAACTTAATTTATATGAGTTTGGTGAAACGCTTGATATTTTTGGATGAATTAGGTCTTATCGTTAAATTCGGGAAAATTATTTTACAATGGATAAGTACGAAGAGGTTATTCGAGAATTAATAAATTTCAGAGATGAAAGAGACTGGGCACAATTTCATGATTCTAAAAATCTTGCATTGGCCATTTCAATTGAAGCAGCCGAATTGAATGAAATATTCCTTTGGAAAAAAGATTCGGAATCAGAAAGCATTAAGCTTGACAAGTTAAAAGAAGAATTGGCCGACATTCTGGCTTTTTCGTTTCTACTGGCCGAGAAACACCATCTGGATGTTTTTCAAATTGTATTGGATAAGATCAGGAAGAATGCAGAAAAATATCCTGCCGAAAAAGCAAAGGGAACAGCCAGAAAATACAACGAACTATGATTGTTTATCAATCAACCAAAAAAGGTTTTATCAACGATGTTTTGACCAACAACATCGATAACATTATCCACAAAGCCTACTTTGAAAAACTGGGACGACACACTTCACGCAATGAAGTACTTTCATGGAGTAATTCCATGATGTTTATGAATAACATTTTGGTGGATCATGAAATTCCCGCTGACGCCGGTATATCCATAGAATTCCAGATTCCATTGACATCTAAACGAATTGATTTCATCATTACCGGGTTAAATGAGGCACAAGAAGAACAAGTCATCATTATTGAGCTAAAACAATGGTCATCGGCTCAGCTAACTTCCAAGGATGCCATTGTAAAAACATATTTTCAGCATGGTGAATCAGAAACGGCACATCCATCGTACCAGGCCTGGTCGTATGCAACCATGTTGCGGGATTATAATCAAACCATTCAGGACGAGAACATTCGGCTAATACCCTGTGCCTATCTCCATAACTATCCACCCGATGACACAATTTCCAATGCTTTTTATGCTGCTCACCTATCAAAAGCCCCGCTGTTCCTCAAACCCGATGCTTTAAAACTCAGAGCTTTTATTCAAAAATTTGTAAAATACGGCGATCATAAAGACATTCTTTATCGGATCGAAAATGGCAGGATAAGGCCCTCAAAACAACTCACTGATAATCTCGCGTCCATGCTTGAGGGGAATCAGGAATTCATCATGATTGATGACCAGAAAGTTGTTTTTGAAACTGCTATTAAATTGGCACAACTGGCAAAAGCAGACAAGAAACAGGTTCTAATTGTTGAAGGTGGCCCCGGGACCGGGAAAAGTGTTGTGGCCATCAATCTGTTGGTAGAACTGACAAAACAGGGTTTAGTTACTAAATACATCTCCAAAAATGCTGCTCCCAGAGCCGTTTATGCGGCCAAACTGAAAGGCATAAAAACAAAAAATGCCATCGACAACCTCTTTGGAGGCAGTGGTTCCTTTTTCGATACCGAACCCAATACCTTTGATGCCTTGATTGTTGATGAAGCGCACCGCTTAAATATGAAAAGCGGTCTTTATCAGAACATGGGCGAGAATCAAGTCATTGAAATTATTGACGCGTCAAAGTTCACCATCTTTTTTATCGACAATGATCAGCGGATTCACATCAACGATATCGGTGAAAAAAAGCAGATCGACTGGTGGGCTAAAAGGCGCAATGCCCATGTCCATCATCTGAAACTGGCGTCACAATTCAGGTGCAATGGTTCCGATGGTTATTTGGCCTGGCTTGACAACACACTGCAAATCAAGGAAACAGCCAACATCCTTCTGACTTCAGAAGATTTCGATTTTCAGATTTTTGACAACCCCAATGAATTGAAAAAAACCATTGAAACAAAAAACAGCATCAACAACAAATCCCGCTTGGTTGCCGGATATTGCTGGGACTGGATCAGCAAAAAGAAAAACACCGCTGCTTTTGATGTTCAGATTCCGGCATTCAACTTTGCCATGAAATGGAACCTTGAAAAAGATGGAAGTACCTGGATCATTGAAGAAGGCTCCATCAGTGAAATTGGCTGCATTCATACCTGCCAGGGACTTGAAATGGACTACGTTGGGGTGATAATCGGGGACGATATGAGGTATGAAAACGGCAAAATCATCACGGACTTTACCAGGCGTTCAGCCATGGACAATTCAATAAAAGGAATAAAGAAGCTTTTAAAAGAAGATAGAGATGAAGCATTGGCGATTGCCGATCGTATCATCAAAAACACATACAGAACGCTACTCACCAGAGGAATGAAAGGATGCTATGTTCATTGTTGCGATCCCAATCTGGCTGAATACCTTAAATCCAGGATACAGAACAATCAGCAGGCAAATGAATTCCCTGAAGTTAGATTAATTCCAAGAGTTGAACCAGCCGTCAACGATGATGTAAAATTCGTCGATTTCCTACCTCTGTATTCTTTAAAAGCAGCCTGTGGCAAATTCAGTGAATGGCAAACCGTTGATGAGCTGGGATGGGTCAAAGCCGAAGGTGTGGGGAAACTCAACAAAAATATGTTTGTGGTTCAGGGTGTTGGTCATTCCATGGAGCCCAGAATTGCAGACGGTGATTTTTGTGTTTTCAGGGCGAATGTCGTTGGATCAAGAAGCAATAAAGTAGTATTGGTACAACACAATGACCATTACGACTCGGAAAACGAAGGGAGTTACTCCATAAAGAAATACACCAGCATGAAAAATTACGACCCGGAAACAGGGGAATGGATGCATGAAAAAATAGTTTTGGAACCCTTGAATCCGAATTATGCGTCTATTGTAATTGAAGACAATGATGGATTTGTTGTGGTTGGTGAATTCATTGGAACCATTCATGGATAAATTCCACAAGCTATCAACGTTATAAAATTGGGACCTTCATTGACCACCTACTACCCCACCGGGGTGATACAGGGGTTGGCACAATGACCATTGTATGTAAGTGCATGTTAAATGAAGGCTGTTGTTTCCAAAATTTAATGCGGTCGGGTTCTGATGCGATTCGTAAATCGCGGATTCGGGAATGTATCGTGACCAATCACTTACTGAGTGAAAAAAAGAAAGGACGTTACTGTTCTATTTCGTCAAAACACAGCGAACAGATAAACCAACGGATTTACCAGCGTATGCCCGGTTTAAATCGGTTTGATAATAAATAAAATGACGTGTATACGCATTCGCACTATTTTCGGTGGAGCTCCACCATTGACCTCTATTTCCAATATTATAACTTCCGTAAGAACCCATACTCGAACGTCCTCCTCTAAGTCCAGCAGGAGGCCCTGAAAACCCGCTGCTGTTGTTTTTCTCAGGATCGTGTCCAACATGACCCGATTCGGTATCTTCATCGTTCCACCCCCAGGTGGTGGCCATCGATTTTGCGATATCAACACCAGTTCCCAGGTAAGCAAAACCATTTGCAGCCAGATAATCGCTTAAACTGGTCCACTCCTCATCCGTTGGAACATGCCAGCCAGCAGGACAAAGTTTACCGGTTTCAACTGCATACCAATTATACAATGCGCCATATTGGTTGCCATAAGTTTCCTGATCGTTATTGTACCAGCAATATCCGGGCGAAGTCATGCTTTCCCATAAAAAATCGTCGGTTTCAAGCGGAATGCCATTTTTATCGTTGTAAGTGGTGGTTTTAAGATTTTCAGCCATCCAGAACTGCGTTCCTAACTGGACAATTGGGTACACATTGTCATCAGGATCTTTGCAGTCGACAAATTCAAAAGTAATGGTTTTGTTTTCGGAAGGCACATCAGTGATAGTGGTTCTATAATGACCTGATGAAGCAGTATACTTTAGCTGATCTCCTGTGTTATATTGCATCATTATTTCAGCTTCAACACTCTTTAGTTTCAGGGTTAAT
>JAFGVJ010000292.1 GCA_016938055.1 Prolixibacteraceae bacterium | reverse complement strand
TAAAATGTCTCTGGCATAATCGCGTCCGGGACTCGGTTTGATTGATATATAAGCAATGGGGACATCCGGTAATTTTTCACGAATTATATAGAATAACTTTTGGGTGCGGGCAAAAATGGTGTCGGCGGGTGTAGTGCCATCGCCCAAATCGTTTTCACCTACATAAATCACCACCTGGCGGGGCTGGTAGTCGAATATCAATATGTCGGCATAGTATATAATGTCGTTTATCACCGTGCCACCTAACCCTCTGTTGAGTACATTGCATCTGGCAAAAACCTGTTCTACATCGTTCCACAACCTTAAGGAGGAGCTTCCCACAAAAACGATGGGATTGTCGTTAGGTTTATAAATCTTATCAAATTTCTTGATGGTTTGCACATCATCCCAGAAACGATAGTATTCTTGCGAAAACGCATTTGCCATTGAGCAAACTACCACAACCACAAAAATTGCTAAAAACTTACTTATTCTCATAATCGTATTCTTCTATTTTGTAATGCCCTTCCAACTGTCAGTTCGGAATGGCGACGCTGGCAAACCTTCTTTATTATATAAGTTGCAGTTCGGGTTTTTACCCCATGCATACCTGACAGCAACAGGGCTACTTACCATTGGTGATTTAACAACCACAGTATTACCCTGAATTTCAGCATTAGCCCAATAAAACTTCTTATCAAGCCCTGCAATAGAGAACCCTTTTACCGGTTCATTATTTACCCCTTTTAATCCCTTCCCTGCATTAGTGAAAAAGATTCGAATTGCATCATTTTCGACCCTGAAATTATGATACAAAGGTCCGGAATAAACAATATTTTCGTAGTAGGCAACCTTACGAGCAGCCAAATAAAGCCTTTGGCCAACTGGTTTTTTATTTCTTGGATGGATATCTTCAGCATCACCCACATCGATGCTTACTGCCATTCCAGTATTGGGTAGTTTTAGTGTCATTAGTTGAGCCTCTCTAAGTTCTGCCCAGTCACTTTCCACTGGTTCACTGTTTCGTTGTTCGTAGTTGGCCAACTGCACAAAAAGAAAAGGAAAATCACCCTGGTTCCATCGTGCACGCCAATCGTTGATCATGGCCGGAAAAAGACTCCGGTATTGAAAAGCACGGTCGGCATTCGATTCCCCCTGGTACCAGATCACACCTTTGATACCATAAGGAATCAAGGGAGAAATCATGGCATTATAAAGTGCTGAAGGCCGATTTTGATATTCAGTTCCAAGCGGAAATTCAGACTCATATTTTTCATTATAAAGCCATTCCCCGCCCAATGAAATAGTGCTATTTATGCTGGAATCGGTTGAATGCAAATGGGGTGCTGCCGATGCTGTTCCAATTTTTCCTGCGCCATATCTTGAAAGGATACGAACAGCAATCAGGTTTTTACCCTCTTTTACCAGTTTGCCGGGAATTTCATATTCCCGCGGGTTTCCCTGATCGGTATCGCTTCCAATTTTTACACCATTAAACCAGGTAATGTCTTCAAATGCAATTTTCCCCAGATTAATCATTGCTGGTTTACCAGCCATTTCAGCCGGAATATCAATCCATTTACGCAACCACACAAAACCCCAGTACCAATTGAGCCCCATGTGCCACATGTTGATTGGGTACTGCGTTTTTGTCCAATCGGTATCGTTAAAATCTATCTTATAAACTCCCTTCTCTATTCCCATACGGGATGTTCTTTCAATTTCAGAACGGGCTTCGGCCAGTTGATTGGCCTTTTTTTGCAGGGCTTCCCAATCGTCGTCACTTTCCCTGATTTCTTTTACAGAACCGACAAAGTCCTCCAGATTGGCCAGCATCTCCTGACTGGTCCAGGCTTCGCAAACTGTTCCGCCCCAAAATGACTGAATAATTCCGACAGCCACATTTTGTTGCTGCCACAAATCCATGGCAAAAAAGTAGGCAACCGCCGACATATTGCCAACCGTTGATGGACTACAAGGAATCCATTCTCCTCCATTTATTTCATGTTTTGGCATACGGTTTACATTTTTAGGCACCTGAAAAAAACGGATGTCAGGATAATTGGCCGCTGCAATTTCTTGCTCAGTATTGATTACTCCCGACTTCATTGACCATTCCATGTTCGATTGTCCCGAGGCCAGCCATACTTCACCTATCATTACATTTTTCAGAATGATGGTTTCATCGGCAGTTATCATCATGTCAAAGGGACCAGCAGCACCCATTTTGGGCAATCGAGCGATCCACTTTCCTGAAAGATCAGAAACTGTTGAAACACGATGCTCTCCCAACTGAATTGTAACTTCGGTGTTTGGAATTGTTGTGCCCCAAACAGGTACTTCGATACCTTGTTGAAGTACCATGTTGTCAGTAAATAATCTGACTAAGTTGAGTGCCATTGATTGCTGCAACGGAACAATAAGAAAAACCGTGATTATGATGTACACAATTTTATTCATAATATTTCTGCCAGAAAAATGTAAAACAAACCGATGATATTTCAACTTATTCAAATTCGTTCAAGTCCCATTCATCTTTCCAGCGTAGCATGAGCTTGTTTTCCTTGAATTCAACAGGCAACCAAACGTATCTTGCATCATTTGGACAGGAAGGGTTCCAGCGGTCTGCAACGAAAATAAAAGCGTTCTTCTTCCCCTGAACGGGTAAAACAAAAGTTCCCTGAGAGTTGAAAGTAGTTTCTGCTTCGTTTCCCTGGCAGGGGTTGCCCAATTCTTCCCAGGGTCCGAATAGGTGATTGGCCACTGCAGAACGGGCAGCATTTGGAGCCCATCCAGTGCAACCGGAAGCAATGATATAATAATTGCCATCTTTTTTAAAAATGGCAGGGGCTTCCATAAAACGTCCGGGAAATGCACGGGCATATCTCCCGGTATAGCCCAAATAATCATCTGATAATTCGGCAATGTGCAGCGTGGCATTCTCTTCGGATGAATAAATATGATAGGCCTTCCCGTCGTCATCAACAAAAAGGGTCATATCACGTGCCATTTGACCAGTATGAAGGTCACGCTTAAATATTAAGAGAGAATCGGCTTCAGCCGGCAAGGATCCTCCGGTAAAAGAGAAATTTTTGGCCATATCGGGTACAGGCCTATTCTTCATTTCTTCTGAAATATTAAAAGGGTAAAACCCTGGAAGCGGCCTGAATATCCGAACGAACTCGTAAGGGCCTTCCACCTTGTCGCTCATGGCAATTCCAGTCATTGCATTTTTATGTCCCTGCCCATTGATATCATGATGCCACCACATCACAAATTTTTTGGTTTTTTCATTGTAAATCACTTTGGGCCGTTCAATTTTACAACCCCTTGTTACCGGATGAGCAGCATGATCATCAACTTGAAATGCCACTCCTTTGTATTCCCAGTGATAGAGATCTGTTGAAGAATAACAGCTCACACCAACCCAGGCATCGGATCCGCGCGACCCCGGAATCATGATCTGACCAAACCAATAATAGGTATCTTCATGAAATAAAAACCCGCCAGCATGAGCATTAATGGGGTTACCGGTGGTGTCATACCAAATTTTACCCGGTTGAAATGATCTATTTTCAGCGATTAGAGCAGTACCCAAAATCAGCACCAAAAACATGGAAATCAATCGTTTTTTCATTTTGATTTTTTTATGATGAATCATTTTTACAAACGCAATAATCCTGTCAACCACCCTGCGCTATGGGGAATCCAATCTTCATCGGTGAACGAAAAGGGGCCGTCGTTCAACTTTTTCGGGTGCACATCGTATTTAAATTGTTCTCCGGTTGAAAAACCATTGCAGATAACCCCACGGGTTTGAAACCAAGTCCCCGCCCAACGATTTCCAATGTGGCAAATCATACTTACCGGCAAAGCAAGGCCTTCGGGTACATCGGCACTGAATACAACACTCCCCTTTCGCAAACTTTCGATGGTGATTCCGGCATTTAATCCGGCCAGCCATTGCAGATTACCATAGGCTATTTGTTCAAGTTTGGCCTCATCCAGCAATTTGGCCAAACGGTGGCACAGTGCGGCAGTATATCCGTAAATGGCATTGGTTCCATGAAAGGTGCCGCAAAACCAAAGGGGTCCTTCATCACCAAAAATTCCTTGAGGCACCAGATAAAATGGGTTGCTTTCACATGCAGGAATCAGGTAACCGTAAACAAAGTCGTTCAATGTTTCCTTCCACTTGGCAGCATTTTTGTGCTGGGGGAATTTGTTCAGCAGATCAATCATCGGCATCAGATAATTGGGATAGATCCCTCCCATATCGGCTCCAAACTCAGCACCCTTCACACCCGGTACAATGCCGTGGCTCCATGATGGTTCGGAATGATTCATGCTTTCAAATTCCCTGAAATGTCCATAAAAACCACTTTCGGCCTTCTCTTGTGGAATTTGCCTTTCCATTACCTTTCCGGCCAGATCAAATGCCAGTTTCATTGCATGGTCATTACCCAAATGATGCATTTCCTGAGCAGCCCAACAAAAAGTGAGCAGATCACGAGTTAGCCACTCATCTGAGGGTATCTCAATATCTTCGGGCAAAGCACGCTGCATCTTTACATAGCCGTAAGCGCCCATGGGTTTTGCCAAGGTACTCAGCCACTGAAAAGCCTTTGTGGCCACTTCGGCATATTGTTGCTTTTTTGAGGAATATTCTTCTGGCAATAATTGCACGGCTTTAGCCAGGGCAACAACGGCTTTCATGACATCGTTCGGAAGCACATCCTTTTCATGTTTGATGATGTCGTGTGACATTGCTCCATTGGGGAAACCCCATTCTTCAGCTTTTTTTTGGGTTAACACCAAGTAATCGCAACCCACAGTTATTTGTGCATAAATGCGCTCTAAAAAAGCATCGCTAAAATCATTTTGACGTATTTCCAGCAATTCTTCCAATGCAATAATCATGGCACTCTGAGCCGGGCTTTCCACCCATAAGGTTCCGGCATCCTGCCAACCGGCACCCACTCCTGTAAAGTGGCGGCGGCGTTCGAGCATATCCACCGACGCCCATTCGATGGTTTCATCCCACAATACCTTCTTTTTCACCGTCAAACCTGAGTCACTAAAGAGTATCCTATCATTGTCAATTACTTCAATTTCCCAATCCCCTTCCCTGACAATGGACTCAAATTCGGCTATCCACCAGTGACTTTCCCATATTTCGCCCCAGTATTTGCATGTGGTCTCAACATTTTCACCTTGTTCACAAGGTATTAATCGGCAAATTGCATGCTCGGGAAGCAGTTCCTTTTCAGGCAACCTAAGCATGATGCGCACAGGCAGGTGGGGCTCATAACCTAGTTGTGAAAAAAGTAAGCCGGCAGGGCCAACCTGAGGCGTCCAGCCTTCTCCCTGAAACAGTGGATTCTTTACTTGTTTTCTGGGGGATTCCGATTCTAATGAACAAGATGCCAAAGCACCGCTAGCGGCAACAACCACGGTTGACACAAAGCCTGCTTTAACGAAATCGCGACGTGAAAATGCCTGAGTACTTTTCAATGGTCAAAATGTTTTGGTTAGTTCACAAACTATCAAATATTCGTGAAAAGATTAACAATCAGATCAAAAAAAAAACATCCCGGTCATTCAATGACGATCACTTCTCCCTCGTTGACCATGATTGGACTTTTCAGTTGAAGATGCCAAAAATGATCGTCCAATCTTTTGTCAATGTTTAACTTATTACCTTTCACATAAACATTTGGAGAAGTAGCCCCCATGTGTTCAGTATCAAGAACCAAAGCTCTAAGGAGCATCTTTCCGCTGATCACTTCAATTTGGGTTTTACTATTGCTCAGTTTGTTGTAATAAGCCATTCCGTTCCCGTAAGAGAAAAACACTTTAAAATGATTGTTGCCGGTTTTTGGTGAAAAGCGATAGCTCCCATTATTTACCCCCAGCCCCAGGTATCCGTTGATAATGGACCAGGCTGACAGGGGCCGGTAATAGTGCCCGCCAAATTCCTGGTGATCCCAGTACAGCCCGGCTTTGCGATATCGTTCATCCACCGTTTTTATCACTTTCAGCGCTTCAGCTTCTTTGCCTTCGTAAAGCAGCAAAGCAGCAAAGCCTAACTCTACCCCCGACCAGCAGGTGTTGGCCTGATCGACCCAAAGGTCTGATTCATGAATGGGAAACAATTGGGGGTACTTTGGCCATGAGCAGTTTCGCAAGCCAAATCCTTCGATGTAAGAATGCTGCATAATTGCATCCAAACTTTTATCGATGTGCTCTTTGGGGAAGAGGTAATCCATGCCGGCCTGGTGGGCAAGCCACTGACCGATGAGTTGATCGGTAAGAATCCCATCGTCAACACCATGTTCGCCATGAACATCGTTCGACAAAGAATAGTAACTGCCGTTCCAAAGCTTTTCTTCCATCAGTTTTTTCCCTTGTTCAAGAATTTCAGCTGCATGGTCCATGGTTTTGTGATCATTCATCAGCTGAGCAGCTTGATGGGTCATGGCCATTGCCGCTAACCATTGCGACTGAATGTAGGAGGCCAACCCATACATGGGAAAATTGTCGTAACTGCACATGATGCCTTCCATATCAGGCATCAGGTCCTTGTCCTTATCGCGTTCGTTCAGGATGTATGCAAGCCCCTTCACAATGGATGGCCACATTTCGATGAGATAATCCTGGTCGTTGGTCCAAAAGAAATCGCGCAGTACCAATTGGATGTAATTGGGAACAAGGTCAACCCGGTGATATACACCCCAGGTTCCGTTTTGAGTATAATCCAGGTCGGAACCAAGGCCATGGTTTATTTCACCGGCCGGTGTTTGCAAGTCCTTGTGCGCGCGCATTAAACTCTTCTGCAATTCAGGAAACAAAGCGATGGTTGAAGCAGAGCCATAGAGGCTCACATCGATGGTTGCATTCGGGCCCCACTGCTGCGAAGGACTAAGCCCTTCCCTGATGGCAAATTTGCCGGCTTTGGTCAGGGTTGAACTGCTGATGAAAGT
>JAFGVJ010000291.1 GCA_016938055.1 Prolixibacteraceae bacterium | reverse complement strand
TATATGCTTGTCGGAATTTCAGTCAAAGCGTTTATTTTTTGTAACTTTTAGCTGCCATTAAAGCTTTCTTTACTATGAGATACGCCATTATTGCTGACATCCACGAAGACATTGTCAATTTAAGGCTTGCTTTGAAGAAGATAGAAAAGCAACACTGCAACGAGGTCATCTGCCTGGGTGACATTTCAGGTTATAGTGCATCTCATAACCACTATTCCAATACCCGCAATGCCCGTGAATGTTTAAAAATCCTTCGCGAAAATTGCAAAATCATCATTGCCGGAAATCACGATTTGCATGCCATCCGAAAAATCCCCGGCATTTCACCCGGTTTCTGTTATCCGGAGAATTGGTACGATATGGATTATCAAGAACGTTTCACCTTCTCAAACGGGAAAGTATGGCTATACGAAAACGATGAACTGAATCCATTGTATACCAAAGCCGATATTGAATTTTTAAAAACGCTGCCTGAGTTTGATGTACTTGCAGTCAAGCAACACAACATTCTATTGTCCCACTACATCTATCCAAATTTAACAGGAGCCAGCTGTGAATTTTTTACAGCCCCCCACGAATTGGAACAACATGCGTCATTTATCACTGAAAAGAATTGTTTCGCAAGCTTTGCAGGTCACCGGCATTATTCAGGTCTGTTCATCGCATCGAACCATCACATTGTTAAAAAAAGATATTATCGCACATACACTTTAAAGAGAAACGATTGCATTTTGGTGCCTCCTGTATCGGTGAATCAAATTGGCAATGGTTTTTGTATCTTTGATAGTGAAGATTTTACCGTAGAAGCAAAGAGAATCTGAATCACTAGCCATGCTCGATAAAAACATTAAGAAATTCTTTCTGGGCATTATTGCTCCTTCAATAATGGCAATGATCTTGTTTATCATTTCATTCTTCGTTTTCATCATTCCCCAGTTTGAGAAAAACATGATGGATCGGAAAAAAGAGATGATCCGCGAACTGACCAATACCGCCCTGAGCCTGATCAAAGAACAACAACTTGAAGTTGAACGCGGGGAAGTTTCTATTGAACTGGCACAAAAATACGCAGCCAGGCAAATAGAGCAACTTCGCTATGGAGCTGAAGGAAAGGATTACTTCTGGATCATTGACTACTCGCCCCGGATGATCATGCACCCCTATCGCAAAGAGCTGATCGGAACCAACCTTTCTGACTTCAAAGATTCCCATGAAAAAAAACTCTTTGTTGATGCAGCAAACCTCGTCAAAGAAAAAGGCGAAGGGTTTATCAATTATTACTGGCAATGGAAAGACGACACTACGCGCATTGTACCCAAATTATCGTATGTAAAGGGTGATGATCAATGGCAATGGCTGGTAGGAACCGGCATCTATCTCGATGATGTCAAACAGGAGCTGGGGCAATTGAAAAATCGCTTGATCAAACTGTCGGCCCTCATTTTTGGGATTATTCTCATGATCCTTTTTTACATCATCAGGCAAAGTTTGATCATTGAACATCAACGAAAAGCTGCGGAACAAAAATTATTGCTTTCAAAACAGAAATACAAAACCTTGGTTGAAGCCTCCACCGAAGGGACGCTCATGTTTGTAAATAAGAAAGTGATCTTCAACAATTTTAAGTTTTCGCAGATGATCGATAGCCCCTCCAAAGACCTTACCGGATATGCTTTCAACGATCTTTTTGAAATAGAATGGGATACGGTTTTAGGCTTATTTTCAAACCCAAAGCAATCGGTGACCACTGAGACCATCCTTCAACTCAAAGGATCAATCAAGAAAGAAGTGGTCATTTCGGTTTCCCGTATCGATTACTCAAACCAAGAGGCATTTATCGTTGTGACAAGGGATCTTAGTATCCAAAAACAGATGGAGAAAAGCACCCAAAAACTGTCCCTGGAGTTGCAAACTTCATTGCTCTTAATGAATCAACCCATTCAATCATTTTTACGGGAAATCATTACCTGCTCGCTTGATACGACCATTCAAGAGGCAGCAAGCATCATGACCGTTAACAATCAGAAAGTTGTTTTCATCAAAAATGAGGGAGCCATTATTGGAGCTGTGAATGATGCCGATTTGAAAAAACGGGTTTTGGCCCGGGACCTTCATTCGTCAACAAGAGTTGCTGAGATCATGAGCGCTCCTGTGGTCCACATTGCTGAAAATGCCCTTTTATACGAAGCCATTTTGCTGTTTAAACGCGAAAAGGTATCCCATTTGCTGGTGAAAGATTCACAAAATAGCTTGGCTGGCACCATCAGCTTTCAGGATGCGCTTGAAATGCAGCAAAATTCCTTGAGTTACCTCATTCGTGAAATCGAAAACAGCACGCACGTTGAAGAAATCAAGCAAATTTACCAACGTGTTCCGGTGCTTGTTCATGCCATCATTGCCAACAGCGATAATGCCCTGAATACCACCCGTATCATCACCTCGGTTGCCGATGCCATCACTACACGGGTCATCAAGCTGGCCATCGAAAACCATGGAGCCCCTCCCGTTCCTTTTGCCTTTATAGCAATGGGAAGCGAAGGGCGCATGGAACAAACACTGAAGACCGATCAGGATAACGCCATCATTCTTTCTGATTTAGCTACAGCCCAGGATCTGGAATATTTTCACAAGCTGGCAAAAACCATCAACAAAAGCCTCAACCACATTGGTTACAATTATTGTGAAGGTGGGATCATGGCTAGCAACGAAGCCTGGTGCCAACCATTACAAGCATGGAAAAAACAGTTTTCGCATTGGATCAATTCCCCCGATCCGCAAAATATACTGGACAGCAGTATTTTTTTCGATTTCAGGCACACCTACGGAGCAACAAACTTGGTGGATGAATTACGAATGCATGTAAACAGCGAAGTGAAAGAGAATGGTTTGTTCTTTTACCACCTGGCTGGTTCCATCATTAAATTCAAACCTGTTTTGGAAGCAGAAAGTGCCAATCTCAAAAAAATATTACTGCCATTGATTGGCTTTATCAGGATTTATGCACTTCAAAATCAATTGGTTCAAACCAACTCTATCGAAAGGCTTGAATTACTGACAAAAAAACAAATTTTTACCCCTGAGCGCGAAAATGAGCTGATTCATATTTACAATTTTCTGATGCAATTGCGCTTAAAGCATCAGGCGCTTGCCCTTCTTGAAAATGAATCGGCCGGAAATGAGATTTCACTGCAAAACCTTTCGCAAATAGAGCAAAACATCTTAAAGAAATCGTACAAGGAAATTGGCGAACTACAATTGGCGTTGAGCCTGTCCTTTAACAAAATGGTGTAATTGATCCAAATTACAACTACGTTCATCACTTAGGTGAAATGCGTAATTCTGCCTCATCTTTTTCCCGTCGAAAGATTAAGGTTAATTTCATCCGCAAATAAT
>JAFGVJ010000290.1 GCA_016938055.1 Prolixibacteraceae bacterium | reverse complement strand
TTGTCTGCCACTTCAGGGGCCTTTCAAATGGTGGTGTTCAGCATCGAGCCGGGTCATGATGTGTTCAATCATGGGATTTTCCTCAGGAGCATAATTGGTCTTAAGGTTTGAAAAAAAGACCAGGGCTACTCCTTGCCACATGACGGCCCTGAAACCATTCCGATATTCTTTGATCAGATCGTAAGGCGAATTGTCCAGTTCCCGTGAGATCATCTTCAGGAATAACCTTCCCTGACGTGGATTAAGCCCCGAGAGGTATGGCATGAAATTTTCACGGGCATATTGTTCGTACCACTTCAGAAATTCCTTTTCCCGATCGCCTTCATACAAACTCAATTCATGATTGATGCGGGCATATTCAGTCCTCACAATCCGAATGAGCGGATACACCAGCCGAAGGTCACTTTCCATTTCCCTGTATTTCCTTTCTTCTTTCTCGTGCTGAAAAGGATAGGCCTGAAATACCACCACCTCACCCAGTTCGATATTCAGGGCAATGCTGTCACTTTGCCCCCACAAGTCGCCCAGGGCTTGAATCAGTAGCAGCATCAAAAAACCATATTTTTTAAGCAGTTTGTACATGGCAGACTATTAACAAGAAGAAAGGCCAAATTGATTAAAAATTTCACCCATTCGCCATGACATTTAGCCAAGTGAACCGAATAAACAAAAAAGAGTCAACAAATGTAGACTCTTTCAGCTTAATCCCTCCCGGTCATTTTACAGCCCTTCCAGGATCATCTTCAAAACAGCCTGGCAGGATACCACCCTGTTGGCTGCTTCGGGTATCACAATTGAATCGGGACTTTCAATCACTGAATCGGTCACCACCATGTTGCGGCGAACCGGCAAACAGTGCATAAATTTGGCTTGATTGCTCACAGCCATCTGACGGTCCGAAACCGTCCAGTTCATATCTTTCGACAAAATTTGTCCATAGTTGGTATAGGAAGCCCAGTTTTTGGCATAAATAAAATCAGCCCCTTCAAATGCTTTCATTTGGTCGTACTCCGGACGAACATCCCCCATGAATTCTGGAGCCAGCTCATAGCCTTCGGGGTGGGTTACCACCAATTCGTAATCGGTTTGGCGCATCCATTCCACAAACGAATTGGGCACTGCCTGTGGAAGGGCACGGGGATGAGGCGCCCAGGTCAGCACCACTTTGGGTTTCTTCACCTTTTTATATTCTTCAATGGTGATGTGATCGGCAAAACTCTGCAGCGGATGACGGGTGGCTGCTTCCATGCTTACCACCGGCACACCGGCATGCTGCACAAACTGACTCAGGATAACTTCGTTATAGTCTTCGTCCTTGCTTTCAAAGCGGGCAAAAGAGCGAACCCCTATGATGTCGGCATAAGCTCCGATAACGGGTACCGCTTCGAGCAAATGCTCGGCTTTGTCGCCATCCATGATCACTCCCCGCTCGGTCTCCAACTTCCAGGCACCCTGGTTTACATCCAGCACCATCACTTTCATACCCAGGTTCTCGGCGGCTTTCTGCGTACTCAATCGGGTGCGCAAACTGGCATTGAAGAACATGAGGATCATGGTTTTATTCTTTCCCAGGTGTTGAAAATCGTAAGGACGGGCCTTGACCAGAAAGGCTTCTTTCAGCCCGGTTTCCAGGCTGGGCAAATCGTATACTGAAGTGAAATGTTTCATGGTATTTGTATTATGTCATTAGTCATTAAGTCATTAGTCATTAAGTCATTAGTCATTAAAACATTGGAAATTGGATTTTGGATTTTGGATTTTGGATTTTTTCCCCAATGACCATTGACTAATTGACTTTTCTTTTTCTAGGGTCTAATCTGCCCTTCTCCTTCGATGATGTATTTGTACGAGGTCAGCTCTTCAAGGGCCATGGGGCCACGGGCATGCAGCTTTTGGGTTGAAATACCAATCTCGGCACCCAGACCAAACTGAGCGCCATCGGTATAGGCCGTTGAAGCATTGGAATACACCGATGAGGCATCCACCAGTTTTTGAAACCGAACAATGTGATCGGGATTCTCAGAGATAATGGCCTCGCTGTGCTTCGAGCTGTAACGGGCTATCTGTTCCAATGCTTCATCAAAGGTCGAAACAGTTTTAATGGCTGCTTTCAACGAAAGAAATTCTATCCCAAATGATTCCTCGTTGGCCGCCTGCAGCAGGTTTGCAGGATATTTACCTTCCAAACTGGCAAAAGCCTTTTCATCGGCATAAAGCAATACACCCGATTGACCCAGCAATTCAAGCAAATATGGGAGATCGTTCAAGCGTTTTTCATCGATGATCAGGCAATCGAGGGCATTACAAACACTGGGCCGGCGGGTTTTGGCATTGTGAATAATCAGGCGGCCTTTCTCTTTGTCGCCCGTTTCATCAAAATAAGTATGACAAATACCTGCACCGGTTTCAATCACCGGAATGGTGGCATTCTCACGCACAAAGTTGATGAGTTGCTGACTTCCCCGGGGAATGATCAAATCGACAAAACCCCTGGCGTTCAGCAATTGATGGGTTTCGTCACGTCCGGCAGGTAACAGGGCCAGTACTTGCTCATCGATGCCGTGCTGCTTCAATACATCCCTGATAATGCTCACAATGATGCTGTTGGAATCAATGGCATCACTTCCTCCTTTTAAAATACAGGCATTGCCCGATTTCAGGCACAATGAAAATACATCGAAGGTTACATTGGGACGTGCTTCGTAAATGATCCCGATGACCCCAAACGGAACCGACACCTTTTTTATTTTTAGACCATTGGGTCTTACAGTTTCTGATAAGATTCGTCCTACCGGTGATGGCAAGGATGCCACATTCCTCATATCTTCAGCGATGGCTGCAATGCGGGCTTCACTGAGCTGCAAGCGGTCATATTTTGGATCATGCAGATCCATGCGTGCAAGATCGTTGGCATTTTCAGCCAAAATTTCGTCGGTTCGGGCAAGGGCAGCATTGGCTACATCCCTTAAAACCTGATTGATCAGTGCTTCATTGATTAGATTCAGGCTTCTGCCAGCCTTTAAAACTGCTTCAAAAATTGGTGTACAATCCATGTTACTTTAGTTGAGCCCCTCCCCCGATAGCTATCGGGGCTCCCCCAAGGGGAGACTTCTGGACAATATTTCATTTAGAAAATATTCAAATTAAATATCGACAACATATGCATGATCACATCACGTCCCCCTCCCTGGAGGGGTTAGGGGAGGCCTCATTCAAATACATATAGTCGTAATAAATCAAAGGTTTTTCGGCCTTCTTTCCAATCAGTTTCTGTGCTTCATCCGAATCGTATTGGGACTTTCCAAGACCCAATTGTTTTCCCTGCTCATCCTGAATACGGATAATGTCACCTTTCTTAAAGAAACCTTGAATTTCAACCACGCCAATCAGCAACAAACTGTTAGCATTGATATCAAAAAGCGCTTTTTGAGCACCATGGTTCACCACCACAATGCCTTTGGCAAAACTCTCGGAATGCGCGAGCCACTTTTTCTGGCCCTTCAGTTTTTTTCCGTTGGGAATGAAACGGGTTGAAGGAAGGTCTTCGCCACGCAATAGCCCTGTTAAAATGCCTTCACGCTTGCCATTGGCAATGATGACATCGGTTCCTTCCAAGGCAATTTTTCGGGCAACACTATATTTGGTATGCATGCCACCACGGCCAAAGCCTGATTTCTGTGCCGAAATGTAATCCTCATGACTATTGTCGCCTGCCGTGATTTCACGGATCACACTGGCATGGGCATCACCGGGCATTCCGTTGTAAATCCCGTCCACATTCGTTAAAATAAAGAGCGCCTGACATGCCATCATGGAAGAGATCAGTCCCGATAGTTCATCGTTATCGGTAAACATTAGCTCAGATACCGAGATGGTATCGTTTTCATTCACAATGGGCAGCACCTTGTTTTCCAACATGGTGGTAATACAGTTTTTCATGTTCAGGTAATGCCGGCGGTCGCTGAAGTTCTCTTTGGTGGTAAGCACCTGGGCACAAATAATACCGTGCTTTTTAAACTGTTCGGTATAGGTATTCATCAACTTCACCTGACCTATGGCTGACCACAGCTGGCGTGCCGAAACCGTATCGAGCTTTACATCGGGCTTCAGCTGCGAACGCCCTGCTGCCACAGCCCCCGATGTAATCAGGATCACTTCCGTGCCCTGTTGCATCAAAGTAGCAACTTCGTTCACCAGGTGCCCTATGCGAGCTTCATCGAGTTCTCCCCGATCACCGGCCAACACGTTGGTCCCAATTTTTATGACGATTCTTTTGTAGGCTTTCATGCTAAATGAGTAAAACATGACAAATATCATGCTTTATGGGTGACTATCCAAATCAATTTTCAGTTATTTGCAAAGCGCTGGATAGTCTTATTTTTTCTGCTCAATTTTATTGTACGATGCCAGGAAACCTTTGATGATAGATGAACTGAACCCGGCATGTTCCATCTCGTTCAACCCGGTAATGGTAATTCCTTTGGGAGTAGTCACTTTGTCGATTTCGGCTTCGGGATGAGAGTTATTCTGAAGGATCAGTTCGGCGGCTCCTTTGGTAATTTGTGCGGCTAAAATCTTGGCATCCTCGGAACTAAAACCAATTTCGACACCAGCCTGAATGGCAGCCCTGATAAAGCGCAGCGCAAAGGCAATCCCGCAACCTGCCATGGCAGTAGCTCCCGGCATTTGTTCTTCGGGAATAAAGAGCACCTCACCTAATTGCGCGAAAATGGTTCGGATGGCTTCCCGCTGCCCGGGTGTGGTATGGTGTTCCGAAATACACGACATGGATGCTTCAATGGCCACGCCCGTATTGGGCATTACCCTGAAAAGCGGCACGTTACAACCCAGCTTTGCATAAATATGGCTCGACATAATGCCGGTAACACAGGAAACCAGCACCGGTTGTTTTTCAGCAACAATGGTTTTAATATCCTCAAGCAGTTCATCAATTTGCCAGGGTTTGACCACCAGCATCACCAAATCGGCATTCGCAATGGCCTGCTTGTTATCGTCGAGCGCATGAAAGCCATCGCTAATCAAAGCTGCCAGACGCTTGGGATTTTTCTCAGTGAGCACCAGATTTTCTTTCTTGACCAATCTCGATGAGATGAGTCCTTTAGCGATGGAAAAGCCAAGGTTTCCAGCACCTAATATGGTAATTTTTAAGAGTTCCATAATCATTGATTTAAGGTTGTTCAGCTAAAACTTCTTTCAGTTTTTCAATAAAATATTTTGCATCTTCCTTTTTCAAATTAAGCGGGGGCAACAGTCGAATGACATGCTGGCCCGAAACACCGGTAAAAATTTTCTTTTCAAACAGGAGTTTCTGCCTGATAGGCGCTACACTGTTTTCGAATTCAATACCGATCATCAGGCCCTGGCCACGCACTTCTTTAATGGCTTTAACTTTTCGGAGTTCTTCCATCAGGAAATTCCCTACTTCGCCGGCATTGGCCATGAGCTTTTGGGATTTCAACACATCCAAAACCGCAATTCCTGCAGCACAAGCCAGGTAATTGCCACCAAAAGTAGTACCCAGCATGCCGTGCCAGGCTTCATATTTTGGGTGAATCAACACTCCACCAATGGGGAATCCATTTCCCATGCCCTTGGCAACTGTTACCAGATCGGGCTGGATGCCGGCAAATTGGAAGGCAAAAAACATTCCGCTACGTCCGTACCCCGACTGAATTTCATCGAGGATCAGCACTACATTATTGTCGTTACAAACGGTTTGCAAACCTTGCAGAAATTCATGGGTTGGGAGGTGAATGCCCCCGATTCCCTGGATTCCTTCGAGGATCACCGCTGCGACATCCCCTTTGGCAATTTCTGCAATCACAGCCTGAAAATCATTCAGTTCAATCAGTACCGCGTCGGGCCTGAAATTGATGGGCGCTACAATTTTTTCATTATCGGTAATGGCTACAGCAGCCGAAGTTCGACCATGAAAACTCTTTTTAAAAGCAATCACCTTGGTTTTCCCGGTGTGAAAGGATGCCAGTTTCAAAGCGTTCTCGTTGGCCTCGGCACCACTGTTGCACAGAAATAACTGGTAATCGTTCATGCCTGAAAGCTCACCCAATTTCCTGGCCAGTTCTTGTTGTAATGGATTTTGTATGGAATTGGAATAAAAACCAATTTTCTCCAGTTGAGCTGTGATGGTTTGCACATAATGCGGGTGCGAGTGCCCAATGGAAATCACGGCATGCCCACCGTACAGATCAAGGTAACGCTGACCGTTTTTGTCGAAAACAAAGGTGCCTTCGGCCTTTACCGGTTCGATGTTAAAAAGCGGATATACGTCAAAAAGTTTCATTTGAATAGGCCCTCTAATCCCCCCAAGGGGGACTTCTTATTAATCTGTTATATAATACTTTTAGCGCCCGTTACGCTCAATTTAGCTCATTATTAGCATTTAAATTCTCTGTCACCCTTGCCCATGCATTGTTGCTACCATCTCCTCCCCTTTAAGGGGTTGGGGGTTCTTAAAAGGCGACAGGCTTTAAATACAAGCCTGTTCTTTCGGGCAGGTCAAAAAGCAGGTTCATGTTCTGTACAGCCTGCCCCGATGCTCCTTTGATCAGGTTGTCGGTCAAACTGATGATGACCAGTTTATCGTGATGCTTTTCCAGAAAAAGGATGCACTTGTTGGTATTCACCACTTGTTTCAGGTCTGGATTTTCCCGGCTTACATGAACAAAGGGATGTGCTGCATAATAGTTGGTGTACAATGCCTGCGCTTCATCCAAAGATCCTGAAAAACGGGTATAAACCGTGGCGAAAATCCCCCGGGTATGGTTGCCCCTCACGGGGATGAAATTCAAGGATGGCTGGTATGATGGCTGTAATTGCTGCAAACTCTGGTTGATCTCGCCCAAATGTTGATGGGTAAAAACCTTGTAGGCCGAAAGGTTGCCTTCGCGCCAGCTGAAATGTGAAGTGGCCGTTGGACTCTGCCCTGCCCCGGTCGATCCGGTGATGGCATTCACATGCAGCTCGTCGGATATAAGACCGGCAGCGGCCAAAGGCAAAATGGCCAATTGAATGCCGGTGGCAAAGCATCCGGGGTTGGCAATGTATTTGGCTGTTTTGATTTGCTCACGGTTCAGTTCAGGAAGACCATATATAAAATCATTTCCGGCACGTTTCAGCCGGAAATCGTGGCTAAGGTCAATCACCTTCAGCTGCGCTGGTAAGGCTTGTTGTGCCATAAAATCGACCGATTTCCCATGGCCCATACAGAGGAAAAGCACATCCAATCCTGAAAAATTGTATTCAGCACTGAAAACCAAATCGGTATCGCCCGCCAAATCTTTATGAACTGCAGCAATGGCTTGCCCGGCATGACTACTGCTATGCACAAAAGTGACTTCAGCCTGTGGATGACCAAGCAGTATCCTGATCAGTTCTCCTGCAGTATAACCCGCTCCTCCAATAATTCCAACTTTAATCATCATGATTAAAATAACTTAATGACTCAATGACTTAATGACTTCTTCCTTTATTACACTTCAAAATCTTTGTTCACCGAGTTATAGATTTTCAACGAAGTACCCAGTATTTTGGTAAATCCTTTTACATCGTCGGCTGTCCAGGCTTTGTTGACTTCGCCATATTCACCAAACTCGGACTTCATCAGGTCTTTTTCGCTTTCAACTCCTATGAGTTGATAATGATAAGCCTGGAGGCCAACCCAAACTTTACCGCTCACATTTTTCTGGGTGTTTTCGAGAAAGACTTCTATGTCGCGCATGACCGGCTCCAGGTATAGTGCTTCGTGCAGGAACATGCCATACCAGTTTCCCAGTTGATCTTTCCAGTACTGTTGCCATTTGGTAAGCGTATGTTTTTCGAGCATTTGATGGGCTTTGATGATGATCATGGGGGCAGCGGCCTCGAAACCCACCCGGCCTTTGATGCCAATGATGGTATCACCAATGTGCATGTCGCGACCAATAGCATAGGGAGAGGCAAGCCTGTTTAAAGCACGAATGGCCTCCACCGGGTGCTTGTATGTTTTCCCGTCAATTCCAATCAATTCACCTTTTTCAAATTCAAGGGAGATCTTTTTTGTTTCGTGAGCTGTAAGCTGGCTGGGATAGGCCTCTTCGGGCAATGTTTTTTCCGACTTCAGGGTTTCCTTCCCTCCAACACTGGTCCCCCACAAGCCGGCGTTGATGGAGTACTCCATCTTTTTGAAATCGGCCACAAAACCATGTTCCTTCAGGTAATTGATTTCTGCTTCGCGCGAAAGTTGTAAATCGCGTGTGGGGGTTAATATTTTAATGTGAGGGGCCAATACTTCAAAAGTAAGGTCGAAACGAACCTGATCGTTACCGGCACCGGTACTGCCATGCGCTACATAAGCCGCACCAATTTCCTTGGCATACTGGATAATGGCAATGGCCTGAAAGATCCTTTCCGAACTGACCGAAATAGGATAGGTATTGTTCCGCAAAACGTTGCCATACACCATGTATTTGATGCTCTTTTCATAGTATTTTTCAGTAACATCGAGGGCAACATGTTTTACCGCCCCCAAGCGATAAGCTTTTTCTTCAATTACTGCCAGATCGTCTTGACTAAAACCTCCTGTATTTGCAATGGCTGTATATACTTCCAGACCTTTCTCTTTGGCCAGGTACATGGCGCAGAACGAAGTGTCCAAACCACCACTGAAAGCCAAAACTACTTTGTTATTTTCCATCTTATTCTATTTTAAAACCCCGACGACCAAGCCATTAAACCAAGAGCTTAATACAATTCCTTGTAATCGGATGGCCGGGATGAATGGTAAAAAAATGGTGCCGCATGATAAACTTTACTAACCCAAATACCAACTTGTATTGTTATGCATCAGAAAAAAAACCAATTACACGACTTCAATATGCACAGACAAACAATACAGGCCATGAATAAAAATTGCGAATTACCAGCGGCCATTGGCTAAAAATCGCGGCACCATTTATATTTTAAGACTGTTTCTTTAACAATTTTGATTTCAGGCTTGAAGCATAGCCCAGGCCCTGTTCACGGTTCAACCATTTTTTAAACGGGTGAACCTTCCCGTTTTTCTCTTCTGCCTTTGGGACTTCCTTTTTCTCCCATTTGGGATCGAAGATCATGGCAGTACAAAGACATTTGGTTCTTTCTGTCCGCATCAGGATGTCATAATTCACACAACTTTGGCATCCTTTCCAAAAATCCTGATCGTCGGTCAGTTCGGAAAAAGTCACCGGCCGATAACCCAGTTCTGAATTGATTTTCATGACAGCCAATCCGGTAGTCAAGCCAAAAATACGGGCTTCGGGGTACAGCTCGCGGGACCGTTCAAAGGCCTTTTTCTTAATACTTTTGGCCAGTCCAACGCCACGGTATTGAGGTGCGACAATCAAACCCGAGTTGGCCACAAAACGGTTGTGCCCCCACGATTCCACATAACAGAATCCGGCAAAGATTTCCCCGTCGAGCGCGATGATGGCTTTTCCCTCCTTCATTTTGTTGGTGATGTACTCATCGGTACGGCGGGCAATACCTGTACCACGCTCTTCGGATGCCTGTTGTATGGTATCGTTAATAATGCTAACATATTTAAAATGATCGTCATTAGCGATCAATATCTGAATTGGATTCACTTCGTTCATACGCCTAAATCAACCTTCCTTTAAGGTTTGGCATTACATTTTCCAACAAATTGTATACGTCTCTCTTTTCGATCCCTTCCCTTAATACCAGGAAAATGGTATCGTCACCTGCAATTGTACCCAATATCTCAAAGGCTCCTGCTTCGTCAATCACTGAAGCGATGCTGCTGGCATAAGCCGGTTTTGTTTTGATCACTGCCAGGTTGCCCGAAAAATCGATCGACACAAAACCATCGGCCAGAAAATTGGCTCCACTGATCTTCATCTCCCTTTCCATTGGCTGATTTCCCGGTAACATGTACAAATATCCACCCTGTTGATCAGGAATTTTTCCAATTTTCAAGGCCTTCATGTCTCTCGATAAAGTAGCCTGCGTCATTTCAAATCCTTCACGTTTTAATAACATTAACAGGTGTTCCTGGCTGGTCACCCTGTTATCGGCTACAATCTTGCGAATGGCCACCTGTCGTTGCAAACGTGCTTTCATCCTATCAATGTATATTTATACAATTGCATTGCAAAAATATTCATTTTTTTATCACCACCAACCTTTTTTTTGCAAAAGTTTGTTATTTTTGCAGGGAATTTAAAATAGAAATGAAAGCTGCTTGTGAACATCGTTCAACAACACATAAAAGAACAGGAATGCGTTAGGCTGAGGAATCGGCAAGGCGCATTTTTTTTAACTACTAATGATTAAATGTTTTGGCTTTGAAAAATGTGAAGTTAATACTGGAAGACGGGACCGAATTCAAAGGAAAATCCTTCGGCAGTGAAAAGTCAGTAGCCGGCGAGGTGGTTTTTTACACCGCCATGGTAGGTTATCCCGAGAGCCTGACCGACCCATCGTACACCGGACAGATTTTGGTATCGACCTTTCCGATGATCGGAAATTACGGGGTTCCCGGTGAGGAACAAACCCATGGCATCCA
>JAFGVJ010000045.1 GCA_016938055.1 Prolixibacteraceae bacterium | reverse complement strand
TTCTTCATCATCAGGTCCCAGGTGGGCATGTTGGGCGAAAGGTTGGTGCCTTTGATCAATTTAAGAATCAGGGTATTGTTTGGATCGATGCCGTTGGTACTGAATTCTCCAACCTGGTACACTTCGCCAGCCAGGGTATATTCGTAAGCCACCGCCAGCACTTCGTCGTTGTTCAGTGGCGAATTGAGTGAAATGAAACCCAATTGTTTGTTAAAGGTAAATTCTGTGGAGGTCAGTTTCCGGGCCTGATCAATTTTCTCCCAATCTTTTCCATTGCTGAAATTGCTGTTGTTGAGGGCCCCCAAAACTTTGGTAACATCGGCTGGTTTTCGGATTCCCTCGTAGGTAGTGATCAGCTCCTTGTACATGTTGTTGGCTGAATTTGCCGGATAAGCTTCACCGGTAGGTCCAAATGCCGCAATGGTGTTGCTGATGTTTCCGGCCACTTCGCCCAGATCAACAAAGGCCACAATGTCGCGGGCCGAAGTAAAATTCTGACTCTTATTGGTCACCCACACTTCAATTTTGTTCACCACAATTTGTGACCTGATCAAGGGCAGGCTGCGCAAGGCATTGTTGTAATGATCGCGGAAATATTTTGAAATGAAAAAATGACGGTTCTCGTCGTATTCCGATGCTTTGACTTCAAACTTGGTTTTTTGTGCACCCCCCTCGGTTTCAATCACCTGCGATTCGCCCTTGTGTTGCGACAAAACCGTGGTAATGTTCAACTTTCCGAACTGCATCTCGGTTTTGATCCCGAAAAGGTTGGTACCACCCTGGATGAGCGAACCGTTCAGGGGCAATGAAACGTTCCCCGCTTCAATCTTACGGATGATTTCATCTTCCTTTCCCGCGTAATCCAGTTTCATTTTATTCTCAAAATCGAACGACGCCTCGGTGTTGTAGTTGAAATCCATGTTCACCTTATCGCCGATTTTACCATTCACACTGATGTTGATTTGGTTTTCAAAATCGAAAGTGGTTTGCCGTTTGAGCCTTTCGGGCAAGGTGTTGTCACCAATATAATTGGATTCAAGGCCGAACTGTACTTCGACATAGCCCTGAGGTTTGATGTCGATGATTTCACTTCCGAAAATATTGCTGAAGGCTTCGCTTTCGATGCGCAACTGGGGAATGAGGCCGGTTTGCTGAACTGCAATGTCATCGGTTTCCTTACGGGTTCGCCAATAATCCTGAATAGAACGGTCGAAATCATATTTCACGAATTCATTCAGTGACATGGTTTTGGGCATCCGGTAATACATGTTTCCGATTTTCTCGTAAATGATGTATTGCCGGGTTTCGGGATCGTACTCGAATTTTCGTTCAATGTTGCCCGGTCGGGAAAGGTATAGGGGCCGCTCGTCTATTTCATCGGGATACTGGAAGTCCCCCTCATCATCGAAAGGAAAAATCAAGGTACCAATGGTATCGTTCTGCACCTTGTTCAGGTCCAAACCTTGAGCCAGCATGAAGTTTGGGGCAAGCAAAAGTACAGCTGCAATGACTATGATATGAAAGAATGTCGGTTTCAAAATACGGCTTACATTTGTTTCAATGCATCCTTGATTAACTGTTCTACTCGTTTCTCCGGATCATTTTTCAGGATTTTGTCGATGACCGCCTCAGCGTTCTTCCGCACAAAACCCAGGGTAACTAATGCTGATAACGCTTCCTCGCGTGCAGTATTGTTCAGCAGGTTAAAAATATCGGAAGATTGTTGCCCACTCAGCGAGGTTTTTTCGAGTTTATCCTTCAGATCAACAATGAGCCGCTGGGCTGTTTTAAGGCCTACCCCTTTGACACTTTTGAGTTTGTTCACATCGCCCGAGAGGATGGCATTTTGAAGCTCAGCAACCGGCATCGAAGAAAGGAAGAGGATTCCGGTTCCACATCCAACTCCCGAGACTGAAATCAGCAGGCGAAACAGTTCCCGCTCTTCAAAGGCGTGAAAACCGTACAAAGTATGGGCATCTTCGCGGATCAGTTCGTGAATGTAAAGACGGGCCTGTTTTTTCCCGCTCATTGCTGAATAGGTGTTCAATGAAATGTGAACAAAATATCCTATTCCACTGATATCCAACACAACATGAGCTGGATTCAGTTCAATCACTTGTCCGTTCAGGTATTCAATCATTGTTAAAAGTTGCTGTTTTCTTCGGAGGTTAAATCAACATGATCCGATTCGCCGTTGGAATTGATCTCGTACCTGGCCAATGGATTTTTACTGGCTTCGGCATACATCACGCGGCACCTGTAAATATCGATGGCATTGTAAATGGCCTGGGCAAAAGAATCATGTGAGGCTTTGTTTTCACCTGCAATGTCGAAGGCAGTCCCATGTCCCGGCGAGGTACGTACAAAAGGAAGGCCGGCAGTAAAATTAACGCCCTGATCAAAGGTAAGGGCTTTAAAGGGTGCCAGTCCCTGATCGTGGTACATGGCCAGTACGGCATCGAACTTGTATTGTTGCCCTGAACCAAAGAAGCCATCGGCAGCGTATGGTCCAAGCGCCATGATGCCCTTGTTGGATGCTTCGCGAAGGGCCGGGATGATCACATCCTGTTCTTCGTTTCCGATCACTCCGTTGTCGCCGGCATGGGGGTTCAGCCCAAGCACGGCAATGCGTGGGTTGGTGCAGGCAAAATCGGTGACCAGTGAGCGGTGCAACACTTTCAATTTTGAAACAATCAGTTCCTTGCTTAGCATGCCTGAAACTTTTTGTAAAGGAACGTGCCCGGTAACAACTCCCACCCTCAGGTTTTCTGAAATCAGCAACATCAGCGGGTTTTGAACGCCGAAATGATTGGCCAGGTATTCAGTATGACCCGGAAAGCTGAACTTTTCGGACTGGATGTTCTCCTTGTTAACCGGAGCGGTCACCAATACATCGATGATTTCCGATTTCAGGTCGCTCACCGCCTGTTCCAGGGCCAGGTAAGCTGCCTCTCCGGCTGCTTCGCTGCTTTTCCCCAACTCAACGCGCACATTTTCGTCGCAACAGTTGATGATGTTGATCTTGTTGTGATCAGCCTCGATGGCTGAACGGATCTGATGAAAATTGAAGGTTTCGAGGTTGAGTACTTTTTTGTGATAGGCAGCTACCTTGGGCGATCCATAGATCACCGGCGTACAGATTTCAAGCATCCGCGGGTCATCAAGCGCTTTGATAATCACTTCGTAACCAATGCCATTGATGTCGCCCTGTGTAATACCTACCCTTATTTTATTACGTTTCATTCAGTTGGTGTGTTTAAGATGAAAAGCACTTGGAAGCCCGGCCATCCTTACATGGCCATGGATGATGTTTGGATTGTTCAACATGCGCTTTCGCGAAAGAACTTACCTATGCAAAGGCTTCAAATACTGATTATGCAGCCTTCCGGCCAATGGACAAATTTATAGTTTTTTTTGAATTATCTCCTTCAATCTTATTCGATGTATTGTTTGTTCAACTTGTCCATGTCAGTCTGGTTGATAAAATTCACAGAATGGATCATGGCCTCAACCTGTCTGATCAGGTCACGCTTATTGGTGCCAGGAGCATACACATAACCATCGATAGTTAAAATTCTGTTTTTCAGCAAGTCGAGTACTGACAAGCTCACAAAAGGACCACCCATAAAATCGTTTTCAACAGTCCAGAGTCCACGCATTTCGGCAGCATAGTTGCCATTCTTTTTCAAAATATTGAACTGAACGGGCAATTCCATTTCGGTACTCATGTAACTTCCCTCGGTGGGACCGGGAACATTGTTGTGCAAAACCACGTTCCGTTTTGCAAGCAAGTATTCGCGGGTAAAGGTACTGTCATCTTCGTAGGGATAAGTATACACCAGAAGACCTTCACTGATGTCTGGTGTTTCAAAACGGATCCACATAAAATCCTCTTTGACTTCGTCGATGGTAAAACCCGGTGACACATTCATGGTTATTCCAAAGTGTTCTTCCAGGCGATCGCGAACCACTTTGTTCTGGTATTTCTCATAGTTCTTTGACAGTCTTTCTCTTTCAGCTCCCAGAAAAAATCCTATCAGCTGGTCGTGATTGTCATTGACAAGTTGTTCGAGTGCTTGCTGGTTTCCGGCCGTAATCACAACCATGGCCTGGGTGTGGGCATGGACATTTCGCCGGTAGACAATGCCCGATGCTTCGGCGTTTGTTAAGTTGATTTCCACAATATTCCGCGAGGTTTTGAAGATATCGCCATAAGCTTCGCGGGGGATATTGATCACTGAGAAAAGCGGTTCATCCTGTGGCAAACCAAATTGTGCCTGTGAAAAAACAGCTTTTAGCGCCGATCCAACAGATGCATCCCACAATTCAGGAGCAATAACGATAACCATTTCTCCGGCTTTTCCGGTTACATTGCGCATCATGGACGTCTGGGTGTTATTGTTGCACGAAAACATCGCCAACACCAAAACAAGGCTTAAAAGGAAACTATTATTTCTCATGGCTGATAATTTTTAGGTAAATGAATAAACTGATACTTAACAAAAACCCCGCCAAAATTCAGCAGGGTTGATGTTCTATTTTCAGGAAATTTATTTCACTTCTGAATTGTCCTTGGATGGATCCTTGACATCTTCTTTCGTTGCATCTTTGAACTCTTTCATCCCTTTACCAAGTCCGCGCATCAGTTCAGGAATTTTACGACCACCAAAAAGCAACAAGACGATAATCAGGATAATGATGATTTCCTGTCCACCTATAAAGCCTGCGATTACATTTAAATTCATATTCCTATTTTTAAGTCTTCACAAATATAAGAAAGTGTTTCAACATTCCATCTACTTAAACAAACGGATCACATCATTCATGTTAGCATAGAAAACCAACAGGAGCAAGAGTGTCAAACCTACATACTGGGCATATTCCAGGAATTTTTCGTTGGGTTTACGTCCCGAAATCATTTCATACAACACAAACATCACGTGACCTCCGTCGAGTGCTGGAATGGGAAGGATATTCATGATTCCCAAAATGATGGAAAGAAATGCTGTCATATTCCAGAACACTTTCCAATTCCACATGCCGGGGAAAATATTCCCAATGGTAATGAAGCCCCCCAGCGATTCGTAGCCTTTGGTATCGCGACTAAAAATCAGTTTGAATTGTTTAATATAGTCGACCGAAGTTTCCCAACCACGGGCAATACCGGCAGGGATCGATTCAAAAAAGCCATAACGCAGGGTTTCAAATTCAAATACTTCGGTGTGATTATTAGACCAGCTTACCCCCAACATCCCTTTTTCAGAAATGGTGACAGGGATGTCCATTTGTTGGGTATCCCTGATAACGGTGAGCAATACTTCTTTGCCCCTGTTATCACTGAGCACCTGTGCAAATTCATCGTGATAGGTAAATTGCTGATGGTTCACCATCACAATCTGATCGTTTTTCTGAATGCCTGCCTGTTGAGCTGGTGATTCTTTACCAAAAGCCCCCACTACCAAATTGAAAGGAACCCTTACCCCAAAAACACCTTTGCTTTGTACCATTTTTGCGATGTGCTCTTTGGTGATGGGAATTTCCAGTTGCTGGCCGTTGCGCTCAACCTGAACAGTTGATGCACCATCGAGTACAATACTGGGAGCAATGTCGTAGAACCGTTCAATGTATTCACCATCAACAGCCAATATTTTATCACCATTTTGAAAACCAATTTCGCGGCCTACTTCGTTCACTTCGATGCCATATTTTACATTGGCGGTGGGCAGATACTCCTCGCCCCAGGCGTATAAAACTCCAATGTAAATAATCAGGGCTGCCAAAAAATTCATCATTACCCCGCCAACCATGATCAGTAATCGTTGATAAGGTTTTTTCGACCGGAATTCCCAGGGTTGTGCAGGTTGCTTCATCTGCTCCTTATCCATCGACTCATCGATCATTCCGGCTATTTTTACATAGCCACCCAGGGGTAACCAACCAATCCCGTATTCCGTTTCGCCCCTTTTGGTTTTGAACAAGGAAAAACCTAGGTTAAAAAAGAGGTAAAATTTCTCAACCCGACATTTAAAAATGCGGGCAAAAATAAAATGTCCCAGCTCGTGGACAATGATCAATAAGGATAAACTTAACAATAACTGAGCTGCTTTAATGATGATATCCATGAATCTATATTTACGTAGTTAACTATTTTTCGGCCCTTTTCACGAGTTCTGCTGCTTTAATCCGGCTTTCCTGATCGGTCAGAATATAATCGTCGATGCCAGGGCGAAGAATAAAAGCAATTTGCTGCATGGTTTGTTCAATCACATCGGACATTTGCAGAAAGCCAATGCGGCCTTTCAGAAAAGCACTCACCACCACTTCGTTGGCTGCATTCAACACACAAGCCAGGTTTCCCCCTTTTTCAAGCGCTTCGTAAGCCAGTGCAAGATTACGAAAATTTTCTTGATCGGGAGCACTGAAGGTTAACATGGGATATGCAGCAAAATTGAAGCGTTGAAAACTGTTGCCGATCCTTTGGGGATAACACATGGCATAATGAATGGGGAGTCGCATGTTGGGCAGTCCCATTTGTGCTTTGATGGAGCCATCGGTGAACTGAACCATGGAATGAATGATACTTTGGGGATGAACAACTACCTCAATCTGATCAGGTTTTAGATCGAAGAGCCATTTGGCTTCGATGGCTTCAAAGCCTTTGTTCATTAGTGTGGCCGAATCGATGGTGATCTTAGCACCCATGTCCCAGTTGGGATGAGCCAGGGCTTCGTCGCGGGTAACCTTTTCGAGCTGCTGGCGCGTGAAGCCCCTGAATGGCCCACCGGAACAAGTGAGCATGATCTTTTCAACCGGGTTGTGCTGTTCTCCTTCAAGGCATTGAAAAATGGCTGAGTGTTCCGAATCAACCGGTATCATTTTCACCTGGTATTCCTGGCATAAACGGGTAATCAAATCGCCTGCTACTACCAGGGTTTCCTTATTGGCCAGAGCTATTTCCTTCCGGGCTTTAATGGCATTGATAACCGGCAACAATCCGGCATATCCTACCATTGCAGCCAGTACCATGTCTACATGGTCACTTTGCACCACCTGTTGCAGGGCCAGTTCTCCGGCAAAAACTTCAATACCTCTAATATCCAGGGCATTGCTCACTTCATCGTAGTGCTCGGCATTGGCAATGACCACCGTTTTTGGCTGATATTTCAAAGCCTGACTGATCAGCAACGATGCATTGTTATAGGCTGTAAGGATTTCTACAGAAAAGCGGTCAGGATTGGCATCAACCACATCCAGTGCCTGAGTACCAATTGATCCGGTGGAGCCCAAAATGGCCAATCGTTTCTTCATGGCAGGTGCTTAAAAAGTGATGTAATGTTCGGGATTCAGGGGCACCCCATTTTGCCAGAGTTCAAAATGCAAATGAGGCCCTGTAGAATATTCCCCTTCGTCGCCCATGATGGCAATCACGGTTCCGGCTTTCACCTGATCGCCGGGCCTTACCAGTATTTCGTAGTTGTGTTTGTAAATTGAAATGAGGTTGAAATCGTGTTGGATTTGCACCACATAACCAGTGGTCACCGAAAACTCGGCAAAAATAACGGTACCATCGAGCACCGCAGCAATAAAGGAATTTTCTTTCCCCACGATGTCGGTTCCAAAATGACCGGGTGTAGCATTGTATTTATTGATGATGACCCCTTTGATGGGTGTGAAGAAATTAATCCGCGAAAGCTCACTGAAATCCTCATCACTGCTCAGGTACGAAAATTTGTATTTATCGGGACCGATCAGCTCATTAAAAATGGCATCATCGTCCATAGGAGCAAATGATACTTGCTCAGTTGTGCCGGTTTTATCGGGTTGTTCATCCACAATTTCTCCGCTGATAACTGCCCTGATTTTTTCGAGATAGCTATCGCGGATCATCAGTTCCTGCTCTAATGAATCAACCATCATCGCGTTGTAAGCCATCATTTCAACAATTTTTGGAGACGGATACCCTGGAACCAGGTATTTGAAAGGGGTATAAAAGAACAACAAAAGGATGAACAGTAAACTCATCAGAAAAACTGAGAACAATAAAAGCCAGGCTTTCAACCTTGATACCGAGGTACTGAAAACTTCCATGTAACGCTCCTGATCAATGATCGTTAAACGAAAGTTTCGAGTTATTTTCTTGATAAAGTTCCGGGCTTTTTCTGCCATAGATTCTGATTTAGGAGCTACAAATTTAGAAATATTTGAACAGCAATGAAGCAGATTTGTCAGCTTTACAGGCTTGTATGAAATTCTAAAAAAAATACCTGATTTATTTTGGAGTTCACTTTCAGATGGCTATATTTGCACCCGCATTTGGAACAACAAATGTACCGGATATTGCGGGGTGGAGCAGTTGGTAGCTCGTCGGGCTCATAACCCGAAGGCCGTAGGTTCAAGTCCTGCCCCC